>DATBWJ010000317.1:0-3340 GCA_036514935.1 Xanthobacteraceae bacterium | reverse complement strand
GGCAGATCGTTCATGTAGTTGTAGAGCGGCGCCAGCTCGCCGTTCCAGGCGTCGCGCAGCACCCGTTCGAGCCGGCCCTTCTCCGCCTCCCCGGCGAAGAAGGAAATTCCGAGCCGCTGGGCTTCCTGAATTTCCGGCGGCAATTCCGGCAGCATGGCGATGCAGCCAGAAACGTGAAATCCGCCGATGCACGCCGGCAGCCCGGCGGCAATGAAGCAGCGTGCGAGGTCAACGGCGCGCGGGAACTGGTTCGATTGCACGCCGACGAGGCCGATCAATGCCCTGCCGCCGGCCCTGCGGATCATCCTGGTGATCCTGTCGGGCCTGACCCGTCGATTCGTCTCGTCAAACGTGTGAAGCCGCATCTCGACGTCGGGCCCCAGCACGTTGCGGCGACGCGCGTCTTCCGCCAGCGCGTTCAAGCAAGCGAGCGTGTTCGAGGGAATGGCCGACCGAACCCATTGGATCGGATAGCCGTGGTCGTCATAATGGGTCGGCTTGATCATCACGAAGTGAAAGAGCTTCCGATCGCCCATCGTGACATCCGGCATTATCGGACCTCAATTGAAATTGACGATGCAATTCAAGCGATGCCAACGCGCGGCACTATGGACATCACAATGCACCTTTCCGCTCCCGCCGACAAGACAAGTGTCCGCTTAGCGCGGAGCGCGGAGCGCGACGAAGCAGTCCTGATGCGACTGATGCGGCGGACGAACCAGCTTGCTTCGCTTCGCTCGCAATGACCGCATTACCTGTTCTCGAATTTCGCCGCGCGCTTCGCGACGAACGCTGCCATGCCTTCCTTCTGGTCCTGCGTCGCAAACAGCGCATGGAACACGCGGCGCTCGAAGCGCACGCCTTCGGCGAGCGAGGTCTCGAACGCCCGGTTCACCGCCTCCTTGGCCGCCATCAGCGCCGGCAGCGACATCGCCGCGATCGTCTCGGCGGCGTTCATCGTCTCATCCATCAATTGCGCGAGCGGCACGACGCGCGCGACCAGGCCGGCGCGCTCGGCCTCCTGCGCGTCCATCATGCGGCCGGTGAGAATCAGGTCCATCGCCTTGGCCTTGCCGACCGCGCGCGTGAGGCGCTGCGTTCCGCCGATCCCCGGAATCACGCCGAGCTTGATCTCGGGCTGGCCGAACCTGGCGTTGTCGGCGGCGATGACGAGGTCGCACATCATCGCGAGCTCGCAGCCGCCGCCGAGCGCGAACCCCGCCACCGCCGCGATCATGGGCTTGCGCGCGCGGGCGACGCGCTCCCAAGCGGCGGCGAAGTCGTCCATGAAGGCATCGATATAGCTCTTGTCCGCCATCTCCTTGATGTCGGCGCCGGCGGCGAATGCCTTGTCGGAGCCGGTGATGACGAGGCAGGAGACGGCGCGGTCGTCCTCGATGCGGTCGAGCGCGGCGATGAGATCCTTCATCAAGGCGGCATTGAGCGCGTTGAGGGCCTGCGGCCGGTTGAGGCGGATCACTGCGACCCGGCCACGGGTTTCGACGAGGATGGTTTCATAGGCCATGTGAGCGTTCCCGCGCTGGCGGCGCTATGTCTGACATAGCGGACAGAAGAACGTGGAGCGGCCGGTCTGCACGATGCGCTTGATCGTGCCCTTGCAGCCCGGCGTCGGGCAGCGCTCGCCCTCGCGATCATAGACGCGGAACTGGTGCTGGAAGTCGCCGAGGCGGCCGTCGGTCCGGCGATGGTCGCGCAGCGAGGAGCCGCCCGCCTCGATCGCATCCTTGAGCACGGCCTTGATCGCGGCGGCCAGCCGCTCGGCCCGCTCGTTCGGCGTGCCGGCGCGCGCGGCGATGGTGGCGGCCGCCCGCTTGGGCGAGAGATGTGCGCGATGCAGGGCCTCGCATACATAGATGTTGCCGAGACCTGCGACGATCTTCTGGTCCGACAGCGCGGCCTTAAGATTCGTCTTCCTGCCCTTGCACGCCTTGGCCAGCAGCGCTGCGTCGAACTCTTTGGCGAGCGGCTCGGGGCCGATCTCCTTGATGAGCGGGTCCGCGTCGAGTTCGGCGCCGGGCACGAGCTTCATGAGGCCGAACCGACGCGGATCATTGAAGGTCACGGTCGCTCCCGACGACATGTGGAAGACGACGTGGTCGTGCGCGGTGTCCTTGGCCTGGACGAAATAGCGCGGATCGCCCAGGAACTGCTGGCCGTTGCGGTCGACCCGGAACGAGCCGGACATGCCCAGGTGCATCATCAGCACGTCGCCGGAGGACAGATCGAGAAGCAGGTATTTCGCGCGCCGGCGCAGGGCGGTGACGGTCTTGCCCTCGAGCCGGCTGACGAAGTCTTTCGGAAGCGGTACGCGCAGGTCCTTGCGGCGCGCCTCAACCTTGCCGAAGCGCGCCCCCCGCATGACCGGTTCGAGCCCGCGGCGCACGGTTTCGACTTCGGGAAGCTCGGGCATGGGCCTGACTTTGTCTGGCGCGGGAGGGGATTTGTAGCGCCCCGCCGCCAGCCGCGCTATGGTCCGAACGAACACGGATCGCGCCGATGCCTACCCGACAGACCCATTTCGGTTTCCGCACGGTGCCGCTTGACAACAAGCAGGCGCTGGTCGACGGCGTGTTCCGCTCGGTCGCGCGCCGCTACGACCTGATGAACGACCTGATGTCCGGCGGGCTGCACCGCGCCTGGAAGGACGCGCTGGTGAGCGCCATCAACCCGCCAAAGCACCTCCCGTTCGCGCTTCTCGACGTGGCGGGCGGCACCGGCGATATCGCCTTTCGGGTGATCGAGGCGGGCGGGCCGGCCACGCGCGCGGCCGTCTGCGACATCAATGCGGACATGCTGGCGGTCGGGCGCGAGCGCGCAGCCGAGCGCGGGCTCGACGACGCGGTGAGCTTCGTGGACGGCAACGCCGAGGCGCTGCCGTTCGCCGACAAGCAATTCGACGCCTGCACGATCGCCTTCGGTATCCGCAACGTGCCGCGCATCGAGGCGGCGCTTGCCGAGATGCATCGCGTGCTCAAGATCGGCGGGCGCTTTGCCTGTCTGGAATTCTCCACCGTCGATGTGCCGGGGCTGGACGCATTCTACGAGCTCTATTCGTTCAACGTGATTCCGGCGCTCGGGCGCACGGTCGTGGGCGACGCGGAGTCCTATCGCTATCTGGTCGAGTCGATCCGCCGCTTTCCGCGCCCGCAGGCCTTTGCCGGCATGATCCAGGCTGCCGGCTTCCGCCGCGTCTCGTTCACGCCCATGACCGGCGGCATTGTTGCGCTCCATTCGGGCTGGCGGCTGTGAGCGGGAAACGATGCGCGCGCTGAGGCTTGAATCTGGTCGCGGCTCGACCTTGCGAGAGGTCGCCGCGCCC
>DATBWJ010000316.1:0-3671 GCA_036514935.1 Xanthobacteraceae bacterium | reverse complement strand
GCGCCGTGTCGGCCGCGCGCTTGGGCGAGCGGTAGCCGGGGTCGGGACGCTTGACCTCGTCGCAATGGGCGAGTGATCCGGCGAGCGTGCCGTGCGCGGAGAGCTGCCGCAGCAGCGGCGAGAGGTCGTCGATGCGCTCGGCGATGACGTGGATCACGCCCGCCTCGTTCTGCAGCCTGCCGGTGACGGCGAGAAGGCGGGCGCCGAGCACAACCGGCCGGAAGCGCTCGAACACCTGCGGCCACACGATCGTGTTGGCAACGCCGGTCTCGTCCTCCAGCGTCATGAAGATCACGCCGTTGGCGCTGCCGGGCCGCTGGCGCACCAGCACGATGCCGGCGACGCTGACGCGGCGGCCGGAGGCGATCTCGGGCAGGCAATCGTGGCGCACGACGCCGCGCGCGGCGAGCTCGGCGCGCAGGAACGCCACCGGGTGCGCCTTGAGCGAGAGGCGAAGATGGCGATAGTCCTCGATCACATGCTCGCCGAGCCGCATGGGCGGCAGCGCGAAGTCCGGTTCGATCTCGGGCATGGCGACGCGCGCGAACAGCGGCAGATCGTCCTTGTCGCCCGCCCGCCGCAGCGCGCGCACCGCCCACAGCGCACCGCGGCGATCGAGGCCGAGCGAGCGGAAGGCGTCGGCGCGCGCGAGCCGCTCCAGCGCCGCCGGCGCGAGTTTTGTGCGCAGCCATAGGTCGCGCACCGAATCAAAGCCGCCGCCGCGCGCACTCTCGATCGCCCGGGCATCGGCTTCGCAAAAGCCGTTGACCTCGCGCAGTCCGAGCCGCACCGCATGGGTGGTGCGAATATCGTCCTTCATCTCGGCGTGGCGGGGATGGACGCGCGGCGCAGCCACAGCGTTCCCTCCCCCCTTGTGGGGGAGGGAGCAGGCTATACCGTGCTGCACTCGCCCTTCATCCAATTGACATCCCTCAAATATCTTCGGCTCCTCCAGCGTGCAGTCCCAGTTGGAGAAGTTGACGTCGACCGGCCGCACCTCGACGCCGTGCTCCTGGGCGTCGCGCACGATCTGCGCCGGCGCGTAGAATCCCATCGGCTGGCTGTTGAGCAGCGCGGCGGCAAAGACGTCCGGATAGTGGCATTTGATCCAGGCCGAGGCATAGACCAGGATCGCGAAGCTCGCCGCGTGGCTCTCCGGAAAGCCGTATTCGCCGAACCCCTCGATCTGCTGGAAACAGCGCTCGGCGAAGTCGCGGCCATAGCCGCGCTCCAGCATGCCCTGCACGAACTTGTCGCGGAAACGGTCGATGGTGCCGACGCGCTTGAAGGTGGCCATGGCGCGGCGCAGCTTGTCGGCTTGCGCCGGCGTAAAGCCCGCGCCGACGATGGCGATGCGCATGGCGTGCTCCTGGAACAGCGGCACGCCGAGCGTCTTGTGCAGGATGGCCTCAAGCTCCGGCGAGGGATAGCTGACCGGCTCGAGGCCCTGCCGCCGGCGCAGATACGGATGCACCATGTCGCCCTGGATCGGCCCCGGCCGCACGATCGCGACCTCGATGACGAGATCGTAGAACTCATTCGGCCTGAGGCGCGGCAGCATCGACATCTGCGCGCGGCTCTCGACCTGGAACACGCCGACGGAGTCGGCGCGACACAGCATGCGGTAGACCGCCGGCTCCTCGGGCGGAACCGAGGACAGGCTGAGAGGGATTGATTCTTCTACCTCCCCCTGCAAGGGGGAGGGAGAAGGGGCGCCGTAGTGCCGCCTGATCAGATCGAACGCGCGGCGCAGGCACGACAGCATGCCGAGGCCGAGCACGTCGACCTTGAGGATGTTGAGGTCGTTGAGGTCGTCCTTGTCCCATTCGACGACGGTGCGTTCCTCCATCGCCGCATTCTCGATCGGCACCACCTCGTCGAGCCGCGAGCGGGTGATGACAAAGCCGCCGACATGCTGGGACAGATGGCGCGGGAAACCGATCAGCTCGCGGGCAAGCGCCATCGCCTGACGAAGCCGCGGATCGGACGGATCGAGCCCGACGCGGCGCACTTGCTGTTCGCTCACGCCGTCCGCCGACCAGCCCCACAGCGTGCCGGCGAGCGCGCCGACGGTGTCGTCCGACAGGCCAAAGACCTTGCCCACTTCGCGGATGGCGCTGCGGCCGCGATAGCAGATGACGGTGGCGGCGAGCCCCGCGCGCGCGCGGCCGTAACGCCGGTAGATGTACTGGATCACCTCCTCGCGCCGCTCGTGCTCGAAGTCGACGTCGATATCGGGCGGCTCGCGCCGCTCGGCCGAGACGAAGCGCTCGAACAGGAGATCGACGCGCATGGGGTCAACCTCGGTGATGCCGAGGCAGTAGCAGATCACCGAGTTGGCCGCCGACCCCCGCCCCTGGCAGAGGATGCCCTGCGAACGCGCGTAGCGCACGATGTCGTAGACGGTGAGGAAATAGGGCGCATATTCCAGCTCGGCAGTGACGGCGAGCTCGTGGGCGAGCGCGCGCTGCACTTTCACATCAACCCCATTGGGGTAGCGTCTGCGCGCGCCTTGCTCGGCCAGCGCGACGAGCGCCTGCTGCGGCGTGGCGAAACCTTCCCGGATCTCGTCGGGATATTCGTATCTGAGATCGTCGAGCGAGAAGCGGCAGCGTTCGAGCAAGCGCAGCGTCTCCGCGACCGCCTGCGGCGCCGCGCGGAACAGCCGCGCCATCTCCTCCGGCGACTTGAGATGGCGCTCGGCGTTGGCTTCGAGCCGGCGGCCGGCAGCCTCGATCGTCACGTGCTCGCGGATGCAGGTGACGACGTCCTGCAAGGGGCGGCGCGCGGGCACGTGATAGAGCACGTCGTTGACCGCGATCAGGGGCACGTCCGCATCGGCGGCCAGGCGCGCCAGCCGCGCCAGCCGGCGGCTATCGTCGCCGCGATAGAGCATGCTGGCGGCAAGCCAGACCGAACGGTGCGCGGCCTCTTTCAGTTGCGCGAGCAGCGCGGCGAGCGCCCGCTCTGCGCGCCGCCCCGGCATCACGATCAGGTTGAGTCCCGCGATGTGCTCCAAAAGATCGGCAAGCGACAGAATGCACGCGCCCTTCTCGGCGCGGCGCTTGCCGAGCGTCAGCAGGCGCGTCAGCCGGCCCCACGCCGCGCGATCCTGCGGATAGGCGAGAATGTCGGGCGTGCCATCGGCGAAGACGAGGCGCGCGCCGACAACGATCCTCAGTCCGACCTCCTTGGCCGCCGTATGCATGCGCACGACGCCCGCCACCGTGTTGCGGTCGGCGATGCCGAGCGCGGCAAGGCCGAGGGCTTTGGCCTGCGCGGCCAGTTCCTCCGCATGCGAGGCCCCGCGCAGGAAGGAGAAGTTGGTGGTGACGGCCAGTTCGGCATAGGCGGGCATGACGCTCTTTCATTCTACAAACTCAGTACATTCCCTCTCCCCGCAAGTGGCGAGAGGTAAAAAAAGCGATACGAAGTGCGACGTTCACGCGAACAACCCGTGCAGGAACCAGCGCGGGCGCGCGGTCTCGCAGCCATAGAGGCCCTCGCGATAGAGCCACACGCGCGCGCCTTGCTGGCTCTCGACGCGAAAATAGTCGCGCGTGAGCGCCCTGCCCTGCGCATCGCGCCACCATTGCATGGCGATGCGCTCCGGCCCCTCGGCCTGCGCCACCTCGTGCAGCACGCGCCGCCAGCGGAAGCGCACCGGCGGG
>DATBWJ010000315.1:0-17831 GCA_036514935.1 Xanthobacteraceae bacterium | reverse complement strand
GCTCGCGCGCGCCTTCGGCGTGACACCCGACAAGATTCTCGGCGAGATCGAGCGGCGGCTGAAGATCGAGCCGCAACTCGTCGAACTGCCGCAGTCCGAGGCGCCCGTGCAGGAAGTCGTGGTCATTGGCGCCGATGCCGACCTCACCAAGCTGCCGGCGCACCTCCAGCATGCGCTCGACGGCGCGCCCTACATCTCGGCCTCGATTGACTACTGCATCGACCCGAAGAGCAGCCTCACCAATTCCGGCATGCGCCGCATGATGCTGCGCGGACGCCACGAGGCCGGCATCGATCTCAATGCGCCGAGCGACCTGCGCGCGATCTACCAGGCCGCGAGCGCGCGCGGCAACAAGCTGCCGGTGAGCTTCGTCGTCGGCGCCCACCCGATCGACACGGTGTCCGCGACCATGCGCATTCCGGTCGACGAGCTCGGCCTTGTCGCCTCGCTGCGCGGCGGCACGCTGCCGGTGGTCAAATGCCGCACCAACGACATCCGCGTTCCCGCCGACGCCGAGCTCGTCATCGAGGGCTACATCGACGAGCGCGGCTACGTCGAGAAGGAAGGGCCTTACGGCGAATACCTCGGCTACTACGGCGTCGTGAAGCAGAATCCGGTGTTTCACGTCACCGCCATCACCCACCGGCGCGACCCGCTGTTCCAGACCGCGACCATCAGCGGCGCGCATATGGACATGACCGATACCTCCAACCTCGAAGCATTGCGCATGGAGCTCAACGTCTGGCGCGCGCTGCAAACCGTGGTGCGCGAGCCGGGCGCGGTCTATGCCCCGGTCTCGGCGGGCGGCTCGATGAGCGTGCGCTTCTCGCTGCGCCAGCGCTACCCGGGCGAGGCGCGCAGCGCGCTCTACACCGTGCTCGGCAGCGTCGGGGTGAAGAACGCTTTTGCCGTCGACCCCGATATCGACATCTACGACGACAAGCAGATGGAGTGGGCGTTCGGCACCCGCTATCAGCCCGACCGCGACATCATCATCGTGAGCGGGGTGCGCACCTCTCCGCTCGACCCCTCGCTGCACGGCGCGCCGACCGGCGCCAAGGCAGGCTACGATCTCACCTGGCCGATGCAGCACGCCGCGCGCTGGGACCTCGCGACGCCGACACCGCCGCGCTTCGAGGGCAAACGATTTGCGAGCGTGCGCGCCGCGATCGAGGACGGCCCCAAATGGTTCGAGGAACTGATGGCGGCGGTCGGCAGCCGCGACGGCCGCGAGGTCGTGCGCGAGCTCGATACCTTGCGTGGCAGGGGCCTCGATCGCGACGACAAGGGCAGATATTTCATCAGGTCAAGCTGACAACAAAACCAGTGTCGGGAGGAAAAGCGATGTGGTCGAAATCATGCATCCTGGCCGCGGCTGTCGCGGCCCTCGCCCAGTTCGCCAATGTTCCGGCGGCCGATGCCGCCGATGCCGTGAGAGTCGGCAAGGCGGTGCCGTTCGCATGGACCTTCACTCCGGTCGAGGTTGGCCTGGAGGCCGGAATCTGGGCCAAGCACGGCTTGCAACCCCAGGTCACCGGCTTTGGCGGCGATGCGCGCATGCAGCAGGCGCTGACCGCGCACAGTATCGACTTCGGCCTCGGCAGCGGCCCCGGGATGGGCTTCATGGCCAAGGGCGTGCCGGCCAAGGCGGTCGCAGCCTTCGCCACCTCCCCGCGCAACCTCGCTCTTGTGGTCGGCCCGAATTCGCCGATCACGGACGTCTCGCAGACCAAAGGCAAGAAATTCGGCATCACCACCGTCGGCTCGCTCACCGACTGGCTGCTCAAGCGCATGGCGCTCGCCCAGGGCTGGAAGCATGACGATGTCATCGCAGTTCCGCTCGGCGGCCTGGAGACCAGTCTCGCCGGCCTCAAGACCGGGCAGGTGGATGGACTCGTGCTGGCGACCGAGGTCAGCTACGGCCTGGAAGAGAAGAAGGAGGCGAAGATCATCGCCAATTTCGGCTCCTATGCGCCCAAGTTTCACACCCACGTGATCTTTGCGCGCAACGAGCTGATCGAGAAGCAGCCCGACGTGGTCAAGCGGTTCGTGACCGCCTGGTTCGAGACCATCGCCTGGATGAAGGCGAACCGCCAGAAGACCATCGAGATCACCGGCAAGCTGATCAGGCTCAGCCCTGCCGTCGCCGCGCGCACCTACGATGAAGAGATCGGCATGCTGAAGGACGATGGCAGGTTCGATCCGGAAGCCATCGCGCTGATCAAGACCTCGTTGGTCGAAATGAAGATCCTCGAGGCGGTGCCGGCAGACGAGGTGATGTTCACGACGAAGTTCGTGCAGTAGCCGTTGCCGCCACATATCCGCGCGCGTTCGGGCTGTCAGCGCTGCTCCGCGCGCCAAAACGATGCGCGGCGCTCGGCGCGGCGCACGACCTCGTTGAGGAGCACCGCCATCAGCGCCAGGACGGTGACCAAGGTGAGGGTTGCGGGCGGGTCAAAGCTCTCCGTGAACAGCCGCGTATAGTAGCCGATGCCGCCGGTCGACACGTAGAGCTCGGCCAGCAGCACTCCGAGCAAGGTGCCTGACATCGCAAGCCGCAGGCCGGTGAACAGGCTCGGCGTCATGTGCGGCAGCACCACCCGCCGGATCATCTGCAGTCGCGTTGCGCCCATCGCGCGCGCGGCGGTGAGGTGGGCCTGCTCCACGCTCTGCACGCCGGCGATCACGTTGAGGATGATCGGGAAGATGCCGTGGCTTGTGCCGAAGGCGATCTTGGAGGTCGAGCCGATGCCGAAGTAGAGCACGAACAGCGGCAGGATCGTCACCTGCGGGATCGAATACAGCAGGAGGATCAGCGGCAGCGCGCTGCGCAAGCTGAAGCGATGAAGCCCGATCGGCAGCGCGATGAGGATGCCCGCCACCACGGCAATCGCAAAACCCACCACCAGCTCATAAAACGATATCACCAGCGCGGCCTGGACGCCGGGATCGCTGAGCACGCGCGGCGCCGCCAGCAGGATGGCGGAAGGCGGGCTGATGAAGTCAGGATCGAGCACGGTGTGCCCGAGCAGTTCCCAGATCGCCGCGCCGAGCACCGCCACGCCGATCCGCACGGCGACGGGATTGCGCGCGAGGTGCCGGCGCAGCCGGTCGAAGGCCGGCGCGGACCGCAAGGGTGCGGCGACCTCGCTCACGCGCGGCCCCCCGTCTCGCCGAACCGCCTCTGCATGCGGGTCAGGCTGATGTTGAGGATCATCGCCATCACGATGACGAACGCGATGTAGGCGAACATCTCCGCCGTGTTCATGCCCTCGCCGAGGGTGACGATGCGGCTGCCGAGCCCGGAAATGCCCGCGATCATTTCGCTGCCGAGGATCGAGAGGAAGCACACGATGCAGCCGATGCGCAGCCCCGTCACGATCACCGGCAGCGCCGCCGGCAGCAGCACGCGGCGGAACATCTGCCGGTCGCTCGCGCCCATCGAGCGCGCGACGGTGACGAAGCGCGGATCGACCTGCGCGATGCCGCCGATCGTATTGAGCACGATCGGGAAGAACGAATAGGTCGCGCCGAAGGCGATTTTCGACTCCATGCCGATGCCGAAGAACAAAATGAACAGCGGCAGGAACACGATGATCGGCACCGCGAACATGCCGGCCAAGAGCGGCTCGAATACGAGGACGCCGTAGCGCGAGCGGCCGACAAGATACCCGAGCGCCAGGCCGGCGCTCGCCGAGATCGCAAACGCCACCAGCAGCTCGAAGACGGTGACCGCCAGGTTGATATACAGCGTGTCCGTCTGCACAATCTGGACGAATTTCACGATCACCGCGCGCAGTCGCGGCAACAGCACCGGGCTGATCAGGCCGTGCTGACCCGCATAGTCCCACAGCGCGACCAGCGCGGCGACGAACAGTATTTGGATCGTGCGCGAGCGCCAGTCGGAATCGAGGGGAGTCATGGCGAGGCACCGTGTGCGTGCGCAGCGGCGGCGGCAGTCAATGCGGACAACGTGAAGGCTACCGCATGATCGCCGCCAATTGAAGCGGCAGCAGTAGGCGTAACCCGGATTGAGCGCGGCGAAATCCGGGATCAGCGGCGTTGATTGCCCAGGATGTCGCTGCGCTCCATCCGGGCTACGCCTGCCGCCGTTTGCGCAGAGATTGCTTCGGCGCCGTTCCGGCGCCTCGCAATGACGGCGTTTGCCTCCGCCGGCCGTGACCAGACACCTGTGCTGCCTGACACAACGCTTCCGATCCGCTATAAGCAGGTCATGAGCACCGTCGAAGAGATCGAACAGGCCATTGCGAAACTCGCCCCGCGCGACCTCGACCGGCTGCGTGCCTGGTTCGAAGAGTTCCAGGCAGCCCGCTTCGACGAAACGATCGAGCGCGACGCGGAGGCTGGCAAGCTCGACCGCGCCGCCGACGAGGCTCTCGCCGCGCACCGACGCGGCCGCAGCCGTGAACTATGAGGCATTTCGCGAGCCCCTCATTCTGGGACGCCTATACCAAGCTTCCCGCTGCGGTGCGCGACCTTGCCGATAAGAACTATTCCTTGCTGAAGGACAATCCGCAGCACCCGTCGCTGCATTTCAAGAAGGTCGGCCGCTTCTGGTCGGTGCGGATTGGTCTGCGCTACCGCGCGCTCGCAACCGAGGTGGACGATGGCCTGCTCTGGTTTTGGATCGGCTCGCACGCGGATTATGACGCGTGGGTGAGATAGGCAGCGATGCCTGCTCCGGATGTCGCTGCGCTCCGTCCGAACTATGTTTGCTCCCCCGCCCTCCTCTCCCTGTCGCGCGCGGCGGCCTTGCCGACGAAGCCGCCGACGGTCTTCTCGATCTCGCTGCGCAGGAGCGCGTAGAGCCGGTTGCGCAGCTCGGCGAACTCAGGCGAGGCCATGAACTTGGGCTCGCGCGGATGGGCGGCCGGCACCTCGATCGTCGCCTTGATCTCAGCCGGCCGCGCGGTCATCACCACCACGCGATCGGCGAGAAACACCGCCTCGGACAGGCTGTGAGTGACAAAGACGATGGTCTTGTCGGTGGTCGCCAGCAGCACCGAGAGCTCCTCGCCGAGATACATGCGCGTCTGCTCGTCCAGCGCGGCGAACGGCTCGTCCATCAGCAGGATGTCGGTCTTGAGGCTGAGCGCGCGGGCAAGCGAGGCGCGCTGCTTCATGCCGCCCGAGAGCTGGTGGGGAAAGTGCCGGGCGAAATCGGTGAGGCCGACCGCCTCGATCGCCTCCTCGGCCCGCCCTTGCCGCTCGCTTGCCGGCACGCCCTGAAATTCTAAGCCGACCTTGACGTTGTCGATGACGGTGCTCCAGGGAAACAGCGTGTTCTCCTGGAACACGTAGGCAATCTGCCTGGGCGAAGGCGCGCGCACCGGGGCGCCGTTCACCCGCACCTCGCCGGCGCTCGGGCTCACCAGGCCGCCGATGATGTTCAACAACGTGCTCTTGCCGCACCCGCTCGGACCGATGAGGCACAGGAGCTCGCCCTTGCGCACGTCGAGCGAGATGTCTCTGAGCGTTTCGACCACGCCGCCGCTGCCGGCATAGGCGTGCGACACGTTCTCGATGGCGATAGCGTGGTCCAGCACGTCAGGGAGCCCCGCGGGCGGCGAGGGCCGCCGCCGTCCTTGGTCCGATCTCGTCGAGGTGATCCACGACAATGGCGCCGGCCGCGCGCAGCGCCGCGATCTTGGCCTGCGCGCTGCCGGAATGCGCCGAAATGATCGCCCCGGCATGGCCGAAGCGCATGCCCGCGCGCGCGTGCACGCCGCCGACCAGCACGATCAGCGGCTTGGTGTAGGCGCCCGCGCCCAGGGCCGCGGCCGCCTCCTCCTCGTTGGTGCCGCCGATCTCGCCGTAGGCGACGACCGCATCGGTGTCCTCATCGCGCTCGAACAGTTCGAGCAGCGGGCGCCAGGAGGTGCCGATGAAGGCATCGCCGCCCACGCCCACCGCCGTGCTGACGCCGAGGCCGGACTTCATGAGATAGTAGGCGAGCGTCATGGTGTTGCCACCGCTGCGCGAGACGATGCCGATGCGGCCGGGCTTGAACGCAAGGCGCAGCATGTCGATCCGCCCGCCGATGCCGCCGAGCGAGGCCTTGCCCGGGCTCAGGATGCCCGGGCTGTTGGGGCCGATCACCAGCGCGCCCGCCTGGCGCGCATGGGCAATGATTTCCATCGTGTCCTGGTGCGGCAGGCGCTCCGGCATCAGATGAATGAGGCGGATGCCGGCAGCGATGGCTTCGAGCGTCGCCTCCTTCGCCGTCGCGGAAGGCACGCACACCATGCTCGCTGCGATCCCCGGGTGCTGCTCGCGGGCGGCCGCCACCGTGTCATAGACCGGCACGTTGCCGCCGAACACCTCGCCGCCGCGGCCGGGCGTCACCCCCGCCACCACACGCGTGCCGGCGGCGATCATCAGGCTGGCGCGCAGCCGGCCCTCGCGGCCAGTGATGCCCTGCACCATCACCTCGGTGTGCTCGTCGAGCAGGATCGCCATCGTCAGACCCGCTTGAAACCGGGGACTTCGCCACGCGCGTCCATGTCACGGAGGTAGGCGTCGAGCTCAGGCATCGGCAACGAAAAGGTGATGCCGCCGATGCCGTCGGCCTCGCAGGCAAGCTCGCAGGCCAGGCACTCGATGCAGCCGCCGCGCGCGGCCTCCTGCGCGCTCATGCGCAGGGCCGGAACGTCGTCCTTGAGCATGAGCACGCAAGCAAGGTTGGGCGCGTTGCAGGCGGCCACGCACGCCTTGCTCCGGCACTGGGCGCAGGTATCGAGGTCGAAAATGACCTCGCCGCCGGAAAACACCGAGAACTGAAGCCGGCCGCGGGTCACGCCGCGATCTCCCGGCTGCGCCAGCGCGCGTGCAGGTCGCGAAACGCCGACGCCACCTCGCGCTCGGTGGTATCGCGGCCCATGAGCCGCACCCACGGGCTGTCGGCGATCCCGTGCTCATCGAACAAGGCGAGCGCGGTCTCGTCCCAGGCGCCCCGAAAGCACAGCACGCAGGGGATGTTCGGCTGCCCGCCCGGGAAAACCTCCTTGAACGCCTTGACGATCCCGCGCGCGGTGTTGTCGAGCTGCTGGCTCGAGAGGCAGGAGATGAACACGTATCCTTCGATATCAGGCTGCGCGAGGATGACGCGCGTGATGCGATAAAGCTTCGAGGCGGTCGGATTGCCCGATGTGTCGCAGAAATTTTTTGGCAGAAATCCCAGCGGAACCAGCTCGTCGAGCGTGGTCAGGCTCACGCCGGTGCCGACGCCGTCGAAGCCGATCGAGACGCGGCCTTCGCTCGCCGCCAGCGCGCCGGTCGGGTCGATCTGGATGAAGTGCGCCGAGCCGCGGTGGTCATTGGCGTCGATGCGGGCGGCGATGCTCTCAAGGGGCGTGCGGGTGCGCGCGCCGACATCGCCGGCTTCCTCGCTGGTGAAATCGGGATGGCGGAAGAGGGCGTCGTCATCCAAATCGAAGCGCGCGTCGGCGGCGACCGGCCCCTGCGCCGTCATCGCCAGCGGATTGATCTCGGCCAACATGCAATCATTCCGGCGGTAGACCTCAAAGAGCCTCACCGCCACCTGGGCCAGCGCCACGAGAACGCGGCCGCTGATGCCGGCCCTGCGAATGAGATCGAGCGCGTGGTGGAGCCTGAACCCGACGGTGAGGTCGACGTCGCAACTGACGGCGTCGTCGCGAGCGGTGTCCTCGACGTCGATGCCGCCCTTGCGCGCGAAGATCACGGTGGGCGCCCGCGCCGCCGGATTGGAGAGAACGGCGAGATAGTGCTCGGCCTCAATCGCGAGACGCCGCTCGACGAGGAGCGAGCGCACGGCGTGGCGCTGGATCGTGTGCCCGAACAGCGCGCCGGCGCGCTCGGCAAGCTCGCGCGCGTCGCCGGCGAACGCGATGCCGCCGGCCTTGCCCCGCCCGCCGGCGGGGACCTGGGCCTTGAGGGCGACCGGGTAGCCGATCTCCTCGGCGATGGCGAGGGCCTCGCGCACGCTCGCCGCCGGTTTGCCCGACGGCGTCGCAATCCCCGCAGCCTGCAACAGGCGCTTGGCTTCGTATTCCAGCAACTTAGCCATGCGCGCCGATCCCTCGTCCTGCGAGGCCCACCGTGCCCGACCGCGGCCAGAGCCGTCAAGGCGTAGACACGTCACAGCGCATGCGCTCAAATCGCCGCCACTCGATATGGGAGGACGCCATGGCGCAAGTCGACGCCGCCAGCGACGTGAGCGACTACGACCGCTTCCGCGAGCTTTTCACCCGGCGCATGAGCGTGCGCGACCTGCGTGCGGACCCGATCCCCGACGAATATGTCGAAAAAATTCTCGAGGCCGGGCGGTGGGCGATGTCGGGCGCCAATTCGCAGCCATGGGAGTTCATCGTGGTGCGCGAGGAGCAGATCAAGCAGCAGCTCGTGGAGGCCTATGTCCAGGAGAACTCCGAATTCATCTTCTGGATGGAGCAGACGCGGCTGCCGGCGCTGCGCCATCCGCAGTTCCAAGTCGAGGGCGATCCCGCCGAGCAGTGGGAGCATCTGCGCAACCGCCTGGGCGCCTGGGGCCAGGCGCCGGTGCTCATCGCGATCCTGGGCGACGGCCGGCGCCAGTGGGGCACGGTGCTCGGCGCGCTGACGTTCGGGCGGCACCAGAGCCATCTCACCGATGCGCTGTCGAACGCCGCCACGCTGATGCATCTTGCGGCGACCTCGCTTGGCCTGGGCTCCCAGCACGTGACCATTCACATCCAGGAGCCGTTCAAGCGCGTGCTCGATGTGCCCGACCTGTTGATGATTCATCACATCCTGCCGATCGGGTTCGCCAAGATCGATCGCAAGCCGACGGTGCGCCGCCCGCTCGCGGACATGGTGCACTACGACCGCTACGATAGGTCGAAATACATGTCGAACCAGCAGATCGTGGATTACCTCTATTCGCTGCGCGGCAAGACCATGGCCGCCTACCATGCCTATCGCCAGCACGGACGGGCGGACGAATAGCCGGCGCCGCGCAACGCGCACAGGGGAACTGCCATGCGAACGCGGCCGCCGTTCCGCGCCGATCACGTGGGCAGCCTGCTGCGTCCGGCCGCGCTCACGGACGCGCGCGCCCGCCGCGCCAAGGGCGAGATCTCCATTCTGGAACTGCGCGCGGTCGAGGACCGCGAGATCATCCGCATCATCGCAAAACAGCAGGCCATCGGGCTGCAACTGGCGACCGACGGCGAGTTCCGCCGCTTCATGTGGCACAAGGATTTCCTGCAGCATCTTAACGGCATCTCAACAATCGAGGACGACGCCGGCGTGGCGTTCCAGGGCATCGTGGCGACGCCCCTGGGACTGCGGATTACCGGCAGGATCGGCTTTTCGCAGCATCCCCATATCGACCAGTTCCGCTTTCTCAGGAACCACGCCAAGGTGACGGCGAAGATGACGATCCCGTCGCCGAGCGTGATCACGCCCTTGCACGCGGCGGACTACCAGGATGCGAGCCGCCCCGCCTACCAGGACCTCGAAGCCGCCCGTCACGATCTCGGCGAGGCCTACCGCAAGGCGATCCGCGCCTTCTACGATGCCGACTGTCGCTACCTGCAGATCGACGAGGTACGCATGGTGGCCATCGTCGACCCCGCCTTCCGCGCGCGCCGCAACATGGCCGACCAGGACGTGAGCAGGATCGCCGGCCTGTTCGCGCGCATCCTGGAGCACGCGCTCAAGGACCGCCCGGCCGACATGGTGATCAGCATGCACAACTGCCGCGGCAATTTTCGCTCGCATTGGGCGGCGGAAGGCGGCTACGAGCCGGTGGCGGAGACGCTGTTCAACATTGCCGGCATCGATGCCTATTTCCTGGAGTATGACAGCGCGCGGGCCGGCGGCTTCCAGCCGCTGCGCTTCCTGCCGAAGACCAAGATGGCGGTGCTCGGACTGATTACCAGCAAGACCGGCGCGCTCGAGCCCAAGGACGCCGTCAAGCGCCGCATCGAGGAGGCGGCCAGGTTCGTCGATCTCGACCGGCTCTGCCTGTCGCCGCAATGCGGCTTCGCCTCGACCGAGGAAGGCAACGAGGTCACCGAGGAGCAGCAGTGGCGAAAGCTCGCCTTCGTCAAGGAGATCGCCGACGAGGTATGGGGCGGGCGGTAGTGGGTAATCCTGTCGTTGTTTGGGTCGGGTCATTGCGAGCGAAGCGGAGCAATCTTATTGCCCCTAGGGAGATTGCGTCGTCGCGCTGCGCGCTCCTCGCAATGACCAAGCGAAGGGCTGCGCGCTCCCCCAATGACGATGAATGCTCACGCCACCGCCTCACCCTTCAGCCGGGCGATCTCGTCCTCGCCATAGCCGAGCTCGCGCAGCACCTCGGCGGTGTGCTCTCCCAGCATCGGGGGTGGCCGCTGCCCCACCTGGCGCGTGCGGTCGATCCATACCGGCCGGTTGATGCCGACGACGTCGCCGACCGTCGGATGGCGGACGGTGTAGAACGTTTCGAGATGGCGGACCTGCGGGTCCTGCATGACCTCGGGGATCGTCTGCACCGGCGCGAACGGGACGTCGTGCGCTTCGAGCCGCCGCATCCATTCCTCGCGCGTGCGGGTGGCGAATACCGCTGCGAGCTCCGCTTCGAGGACAGCGAAGCTGCGGATGCGCTTGTCGCGCGTGGCGAAGCGCTCGTCAGCGGCGAGATCCGGCCGCGCCATCGCCGCCACCAGCCCCTCCCAGAATTTTGGCTGCGACGACAGATGCAGCGCGATCAGCTTGGCATCGCGGCAGCGCAGCGCGTAGGCCTGCGAGGCGGCCGCACGGGTGCGCGGGGTGTTCTCGATGCCGGACAGCGCGTGGTTGAGGAACGCGTCGGGCATGAACGCGATCGTCGATTCCAGCATGTTGACCTCGACGCGGCGGCCGCGGCCGCTACGCTCGCGCTCATAAAGCGCGCCCAGCACCCCGTAGCAGGCATACATGCCGGTGACGTTGTCGGCGATCGTCGGGCCGCAGCTCTTCGGCTCGTCGGGATCGAGAAAGAGGCTCGACAGTCCGCCGAGCGCGCTCGCCACCGAGTCATAGGCCGGCCGCGCGCTGTACGGCCCGTCCGCTCCAAACCCCGTGATCGAGCACCAGATGAGCCGCTGAAAGCGCGCGCCGAGGTCGTCCTCGGCGTAGCCCATGCGCGCCAGCACGCCGGGGCGGTAGTTCTCCAGCAGCACGTCCGCCCCTTGCAGCAGGCGGTCGAGGATGCCCTTGCCCGGCGCCGCGCGCAGGTCGACCGCCACGCTGCGCTTGTTGCGGTTGTAGGCGGCAAAATGCGGGCTATAGAGGCCGCCCCGGAAGCTGCGAAACGGGTCGCCGCCGTCCGGCCGCTCGACCTTGACGACGTCGGCGCCGAGATCGGCGAGCATCATGCCGGCCAGCGGCGCGGTGATCATGGTGCCGAGCTCGATGACCCTGACGCCGGTAAGAGGAGGAGCGATCACGAATTTCCCTGCGGGCGACCGTTACGTTAAGCTCGCCGCCTCCGAGAGGATACAGCGAGAGAACCCCATCATGGTGAGGCAAGACTATCAGACCGTAAAGCTCGAATGCGAGAACGGGATCGCATGGATCATTCTCAATCGTCCCGAGAAGCGCAACGCGATGAGCCCGCAGATGCACCGGGAAATGTCCGAGATTCTCGATGCGCTCGAGTTCGATCCGCAGGCGCGCGTGCTGGTGCTGACAGGGGCGGGCGATGCCTGGTGCGCCGGCCAGGATTTGAAGCTGTTCTTCCGCGATCTCGACGACAAGCCGGAGGAGTCGGCGCGCGCCCATCAAGCCAGCCATTATTGGCGCTGGGGCAAGCTCTACATGTATCGCAAGCCGACCATCGCCATGGTCAACGGCTACTGCTTTGGCGGCGGCTTCACGCAGCTCGTCGCCTGCGACTTCGCGCTCGCGGCCGAGGACGCGGTGTTCGGCGTATCGGAGATCAACTGGGGCATTCTCCCGGGCGGTTTCGTGAGCAAGGCGCTGACCGAAGCGCTCAGCCTGCGGGACGCAGTGTGGTACACGATGACGGGCGAGACGTTCGACGGGCGGACGGCCGAGCGCATGCGGCTGGTTAATCGCGCGGTGCCGCGCGAGCGGTTGCGCGAGGAGACGATCGCGCTCGCCGAGCGCCTGATGAACCTCAACCCCGAGGCGGTGCGCGCGTGCAAGCAGGCGATCAAGAGCGTGCGCGCGATCCCGGCCGATTTTGCCGGCGACTACCTGACGGCAAAGAGCGCCGAGTTGCGCTTCCTCGACGCCGAGCAGGGCCGCCGGCAGGGCATGAGCCAGTTCCTCGACCAAAAGACCTACCGGCCGGGCTTCAAGCCCTATGCGCGGCCGATGAAATGATGGTTCGACGCCTGCGCCGACGGCGCGCGCGGCGCGGTGGCTGGGATGCACGCCATCGGCCGGCGCGGATTTCCGCAGGTGCCGAGCGCGCAGGCAGGGTAGGCAGCGCTTGCGCCCCGGCGCGCGACAGGGCGAGGTGGTGCGTCAATCCGGGATTGCCATGATCGTTGGCGACCTGTTCAAACGCAACGCGGCGCTTTACGGCGACCGCACCGCCCTCGTTTTCGAAGGCCGGCGCTACTCGCACAACGAGTTTCTGCGCCGTATCTATCGCGCTGCCAATGCGCTTCTCGACCGCGGCGTAAAGGCGCAGGAGCGCGTGGCCATGCTCGCGCGCAATTGCAGCGAGGTGCTGGAGATTTTCGGCGCTGGCGAGGTCGCCGGATTCATCATTGTCAACGTCAACAGCCGGCTGAGCATCGACGAAATTCTTCGCATCTGCGCAGACGCTGATCCGTGCGTGTTTGTCTTCGAGCCGGAGTTCGCGGAAGCGGCGGCAGCGGTGCGCGCGAAGCTGCCGGGCGTGCGCCATTTCATCCGCATCGGCGGCGCGGCCGATTGGGCGGAGGACTATGAGGCCGCGCTCGCCGGCGCTTGCGATGTTGAGCCCTCCGTGCGCGCCGAGCCTGACCACATCGCCTACCTGATGTACACCAGCGGCACCACCGGCCGGCCCAAGGGGGTGATGTTGCCGCACCGCGCCATGGTCGAGGCGGCGCGCACCTTCGCGCTTGAGAGCGGCGCCTTGGAGCCGGTCACGGCGCTCATCGTGATGCCGCTGTTTCACATCGGCGGCCGTATCGAGTCCATGGGCTTCATGTTTCTCGGCGGCACCATCGTGCTGCACCGCGCCTTCGATCCGCTCGCCGTGCTGGCGGCAATCGAGCGCGAACGCGTCAACGCGCTGCATGTGGCGCCGGTCATGGTCCAGCGCCTGCTCGACGTGCCGAACCTGGCGGCATATGATCTGCGCTCGCTCAAATGCGTGCACTATGCCTCGGCGCCGATGCCGACGCCGCTCTTGCGCCGCGCCATCGAGACGTTCGGTCCCATCTTCGTGCAGGTTTACGGCATGACCGAGTGCCTGGGCGGCACCGTGCTCAAAACCCACGATCACAAGCTTAAGGGCAGCGCGCGCGAGGTCCGCCGGCTGGCGTCGGCGGGCCAGCCCTATTTCGGCACCGAGCTGCGCATCATGAGGATGGATGGCAGCGACGCCGCGCGCGGGGAGGTCGGCGAGGTGCTGATCCGCTCGCCGGCCACCATGAAGGGCTATTGGAACGATTCGGCGGCCACCATCGAGGCCCTGCGCGACGGCTGGCTGCATACGCAGGACCTCGGATACCTGGACGAGGACGGCTTCCTGTTCATCGTCGACCGCAAGAAGGATATGATCATCTCGGGCGGCGAGAACATCTATTCGTGGGAGGTCGAGGAGGCGCTGCGCCATCATCCGGCGGTGGCCGAGGTCGCGGTCGTCGCGGTTCCCGACGAGCAATGGGGCGAAGCGGTCAAGGCCTGCGTGGTCGTGGGCGAGGGCATGAGCGTCAGCGCCAGCGAACTGATCGAGCACTGCCGCGCGCGCATCGCGAGCTACAAGAAGCCGCGCAGCGTCGATTTCCTCGCCTCGCTGCCGCGCCTGTTCAATGGCAAGATCGACAAGAAGGCGTTGCGCGCGCAATACTGGGCCGGCCGCGAGCGGCAGATATCCTAGCGTGCCGGCGCCCCGGCGCGACCTCGCAGGGGTGGCGGCCGCACCAGCCCGGCCGACATGAAAGTCAATGGGGGAGAGCCATGAACCGCCAGGTCAAGACACGGCATTGGACGACGGCGCTTGCCTGCCTGCTCGCTGTGCTGGTGTCACCGGCAGCGCGCAGCCAGGACAGCTATCCGACGCGCCTCATCACCATCGTGGTCCCGTTCCCACCGGGGGGCAGCTCGGACCCGCTGATGCGGCTGATCGCGCAGAAAATGTCGGAAAGCATCAAGCAGACCATCGTCATCGACAACAAGCCCGGCGGCGCCGGCAACCTTGCCGCCAAGGTGGTCAAGCAGGCCGCGCCCGACGGCTACACGCTGTTCATGGGCAACATGAGCACCCACGCCATCAACGTCAGCCTGTTCTCAAATCTGGGCTTCGATCCGCTCAAGGACTTCCAGCCCATCACGCTGTTGATGTCCTTCCCCAGCATCCTGGTGGTGCCCGCCGACAGCCCGGCCAAGACCGCCAGGGAGCTGGCCGAGTTGGCAAAGTCGAAGCCCGGCGGTTTGAGCTACGGCTCCCAGGGCGTCGGTTCGGGCGGACACCTCCTGGGCGAGATGTTCCGGAGCAAGGTCGGGGTGCCGATGGTGCACGTGCCCTATCGCGGCGCCGCGCCGGCCGTGCAGGACCTGATTGCGGGCCGCGTCGACATGCTGTTTGGTTCCTATATTTCGACCGGCCCCCATGTCGAGCAAGGCAAGCTGCGCATGCTCGGGTTGACCGCCGCCAAGCGCTCGCAGGCGCTGCCCAACGTCCCGACCATGGCGGAAGCCGGCTTCCCCGGCGTCGAACTCGAACTGTGGTACGGGATGCTGGCGCCGGCGGGCACGCCCGCCCCGGTTATCCGCTTCCTCCATGATGAATTCGTCAAAGCCGCACGAAGCCAGGAGGTTGCGCGCATGGTGATCCCGCAGGCTGCCGACGTCGTGACCAGCACGCCGGAGGAGCTTGCCGCGCTGATCGCGGCCGACATCGTGCGCTTGGGCAAGGTGGTGCGGGAGGCCGGCGCCAAGGCCGACTAAAACAGCAGATACGACCTCGACGGCGTTGAAGAACCAGCAGGCAAGCTGATACCTTCGCGCCCGGGAGGACACGCCGCCGAGAGTCGTCGTGCGCCGCGAGGTCGACCGCGGGCATTGCGAGAACCCACACAGGAGGATTTGGTCTATGAGTGTCAATCGCACGTCATCTTGCGCCGCAGCGCTCGCCGCGCTCGCGATGTGGGCGAGCCCGGCCTCGGCGGTCGAGCTGGTGTTCGGGTCCTGGCCGCCGGCCGGCGAACGCCTCAATCGCGTAGCGTTGCCCACGGCGTTTGCCGAAATCGCCAAGCAAACCAACAACCAGATCACCTGGAAGGTGGTTCCCGGCGGCCAGCTCGCAGATCCGAAGGCGACGTTCCAGGCCGTTCAGGATGGCCTGATGCACGGCGGGCTCGGGATTTCGACCTATGTTCCCAACCTCATCCCGTCGCTGAATACGATTTACAGCACCATCGTCTTTGTCGACGACACCGTGGCGGCGAGCGGGGCCGCGCTTGAGACCTACACGCTCAACTGCCCCTCGTGCATCGAGGAGTTCAAGAAGATCAACGCGGTGGCGCTGTCCGGCTGGACCAGCTCGCCCTACCAGCTCGCCTGCACCAGCCCGGTCAAGACGCTGGCCGATCTCAAGGGCAAGCGCGTGCGCGCCACCGGCGGCAGTAACGAGATGATGCAGATGTTCGGCGCCGTGCCGGTTTCCGCAACGCTGGTCGAGGCGGTCGGCCTGCTGCAGCGCGGCGGACTGGACTGCCAATTCGGCGTCCACACCTGGCTGAAAACCTTCGGCTACGCCGATTTCGCCAAATACGTGACGTCGACGCCGCTGGGCTTGACGGGACCCGCGGTCAACATCTGGAACCGCGACGCCTGGAACAAGATGACCACCGAGCAGAAGAAAATCCACCTCAGGCAGATGTCCTATGTCAGCGCCGAGCTCGGGCTCGGCCAGTTCGTGCTCGAGAATGAAGAGATTTTGGAGGACCTCAAGAAGAACAAGGGCCTTCAGGTTGTCCAGGGCGACGACAAGGCGTTCCAGGAGGTGACGGCCAAGTACGACGCCATCCAGCGGCAGCGCAACATTGAGAACGCCAAGAAGTTCGGGGTGCCGGACCCGGCGGCCATCATCGAAGCCTATGTGAAGAACCAGCAGAAGTGGGCGAAGATTTCCAAGGAAGTCGGCCGCGACATCAACAAGTTTGCCGCCGCCATGCAGCGGGAGGTTTACGACAAGGTCGACCTGTCCAAGCTCTAGCCGCACAACGGGGCGGCCGCACGTGCGGCTGCCCCCGGCTGGCCCGGTACAATCCATTGGGGCGGGACGGCCGGAATGGTTTCATAATCGCGCGCCGCGACCTCCACTCATTGGGCGGAGCCGCCGGCGAGCAATCAACCGCAAGGTCGATCCGAACAAGCTGTGACGGACGCTCCAGCGTGCAGGGCAGGCACGTGCAGGGCCTTGAGGCTGGTAATGAGGCAGGATCGGCCGACGGGGCGTCCGCGCAGCAACCATGGAGGGAGTCCAATGACACGTCTTTCGATCTTGGCGTTGGCTGCGATCGCGCTTGCGGGCGCAGCCGATGCGCGCGAACTCACCTACGGCTCGTGGGTACCGCCGCGAAGTGCGTTCAACACGAAGACGCTTCCGGCGACGTTCGAGCAGATCAAGCAGGACACCAAGGGCAGCATCACCTGGAAGCTGATCGCGGGCGGCTCGCTGCTCGATGTGCGCGGCACCGTGCCGGGCGTCAAGGACGGCCTCGCCGACGCCGGCCTCGGCATCGCGCCCTATGTGCCGAACCTGCAGCCAGCCACCAACATGATCTTCAGCACCCATGTCTGGGGCAACGACGTCGTGGCGGCGACCGCCGCCGCCGTGGAAACCGTGACCTTGCATTGCCCGGAATGCCTCGCCGAGCACAAGGCGCAGAACGCGCTGCCGCTCGGCGGCTTCACCGCTTCGGCCTACATGGCCATGTGTCGCGACAACGTGACGTCGTTCGCCGAACTCAAGAGCAAGAAGATCCGCGCCTCGGGCGGGGGAGTCGCGCTGATGGAGGCCCTCGGCGCCATCCCGGTGGCGATGGATCCCGGCTCCGCCACCACCGCGCTGCAGCGCGGCGCCATCGATTGCGTGCACGGCGACCCGCAGTGGCTCGAGGATTTTGGCTACATGGACATGGTCAAGTCCGTCCTCCTTCATCCGATGGGGATCGGCGGCCCCGCCATGGCGCTCTATCTCAACCGGAACACCTGGCTGAGCCTGACGCCGGACGAGAAGAAGGCAATGGTGCGCGGCGGCGCGCTGGCGAGCGCCATGCAGGCGATCAACACCTTCATCCTGGAAGGCGAGCGCGTGCTCAGTGCGGCTAAGGCCAGGGGCATCGCGCTCAATCCGGGCAGCAGGGAGATCGACGACGCGATTGCTGCCTTTGCGCCCAAGCAACGGGCAGGCAACATCGAGGCGGCGAAGAAGTTCGGCGTGAAGGGCGCCGAGGCGATCATGGCCGCCTATCTGAAGGCGCAGGAGAAATGGTTCGTCCTGTCCAAGGATATCGGCCGCGACGTCAACAAGATGCGCGACGCCTTGATGCGCGAGGTCTACGACAAGTTCGACACCGCCCAGTTCTAATGCGGGATGCCTTCAGATCGACTCGTTCGCGGTCATTGCGAGGCGG
>DATBWJ010000314.1:0-5277 GCA_036514935.1 Xanthobacteraceae bacterium | reverse complement strand
TGTCGCGGCCGACCCGATCGCTGCGACCAAGTGGCACCTCGTCGCCAAGGCGGGCGGGCTGGGCGATCCGTTCCTCGATGACTTCGTGGGCAAGCAGAGCGCCGAGACGCGCGCGGCCGCCGAGGCCGCCGCCCGGCCATGGCTGCAGGCGATCGCGCAGTCGCGGCCTTGACGCGGCCGGCCCCCGCCGGCAGACCCGCCTGTCACGCGGGCCATTCATCACATACCCGCTGCGCGTTCATCCCCGATGGGTTCCCGGCTGACCGGCTTTCGCGGATGATGGCCGCCAATCGCAGGATCGCATGCTCCGCTCCGCCCTCATCAATGTCATGACGGCAGCCGCCCGCAAGGCGGCCCGCGGCCTTAGGCGCGATTTTGGCGAGATCGAGCACTTGCAGGTCTCGCTCAAGGGCCCCGCCAATTTCGTCAGCGCCGCCGACCGCCGGGCCGAGCAGATCCTGCGCGAGGAACTCGCCAAGGCGCGACCAGGGTACGGATTTCTCGGCGAGGAAGGCGGTCGCCAGGAGGGGACCGACAAGACCCACACTTGGATGGTCGACCCGCTCGACGGCACCACCAACTTCCTGCACGGCATCCCGCATTTCGCGATCTCGATCGCGCTCGAACGCGAGCACACGATCGTCGCCGGTGTTATCCTCAATCCGGTCACCGACGAGTTGTTCACCGCCGAGCGCGGCAAGGGCGCATACCTCAACGACAAGCGCCTGCGGGTGGCGGCGCGCCGGCGGCTCGCCGAGGCCGTCGTCGCGTGCGGGCTGCCGCACCGCGGGCGCGGCGACCTCGCCGTGTTCCGGAGCGAGTTCGCGGCGGTGCAAGACAAGGTCGCCGGCCTGCGCCGCTTCGGCGCGGCGGCGCTCGATCTGGCCTGGGTGGCGGCCGGCCGCCTCGACGGCTACTGGGAGCGCGATCTTTCGCCCTGGGACATGGCCGCGGGCGAGATCATGGTGCGCGAGGCGGGCGGCTTCGTCAGCGACCTTGACGGAAAGGACGCCATGTTCGCCACGGGCTCGATCATCGCCGGCAACGACACCATGCACCGCGAGTTGCTCGCGCTCATCGGCGGCTCCGGGCGGAGCCGGACATGCTGAACAGGCGGCACAGAGACAAGCAGGCGCGTGCGGCGTTACGTTCGGCCTCGTCTGTGCCATATTCGGGCGCTGAGGCTTCGGCGGGAGCGCCCATGCGCCGCGACGTCGACATCGATCCATTCAAGGTCTCCTCGCCCCGGATTTTCCTCGTCCGGATGCTGGTGTTCGTCATCCTGTGCGCGCTGCTGGTGTTCATCCTCCAGCGCCAGATCTGGGCGGCCTTCCTCGCCAATCCCGGGCTCAACGCCCTCATCATCGGCGTGCTCGTGATCGGCATCCTGCTCGCCTTTCGTCAGGTCATCCGGCTGTTTCCCGAGGTCGCCTGGGTCAATGGATTCCGCCTGGCCGACCCCGGCCTGGCGCGCGACCGCCCGCCGGTGCTGCTCGCGCCGATGGCGGCGATCCTCGGCGATCGCGCCGGCCGCATGTCGATCTCGCCGCAGACCATGCGCGGGATTCTCGACTCGATCGCGATCCGCCTCGACGAAGCGCGCGACCTGTCGCGCTACATGACCGGCCTGCTCATCTTCCTCGGCCTGCTCGGCACGTTCTGGGGCCTGATCGAGACGGTGAGCTCGGTGGGCGCCGTCATCCAGGGGCTCAGAGTCGGCGGCGACGCCGCTGCCCTGTTCGATGCGCTCAGGGAAGGGCTCGCCGCGCCCCTTGGCGGCATGGGCATCTCGTTTTCCTCCTCGCTGTTCGGGCTCGCCGGCTCGCTCGTGCTCGGCTTCCTCGACCTGCAGACGAGCCAGGCGCAGAACCGCTTCTACACCGATCTCGAGGACTGGCTGTCCACCACCGTGCGGGACCTTGCCAATGAGGAGCCGGCGGGCACCGTCGGCACCGACGTGCGCGCGGCCATGGAGCGGCTGCGCGAGGTGATCGCGGAGACCGGATCGAGCAAGGCGGCCACCGCCGCCATGGCCAACCTCGCCGAGGCGATCCAGGGCCTCGTGCAGCACATGCGCCAGGAACAGCAGATGATCCGCAGCTGGGCCGACTCCCAGGCCGAGCAGAACATCGAGGTCCGCCGCCTGCTCGAAATCATCGCCCGCGAAAGCGAGCGGAGGATGTGAAATGGCGCTGGCGCGCACCCGCCGCGACCGCGGCGTCGATTACTGGCCGGGCTTCGTCGACGCGCTCTCGACGCTCCTGCTCGGCATCATTTTTCTGCTGACGGTGTTCGTCGTCGTGCAGTTCTTCCTGTCGCAGGAGATGGCCGGCAAGGACACCGCCCTCTCCCGCCTGAGCGCTCAGATCACCCAGCTCACCGATCTGCTCGCGCTCGAAAAAACCGGCAAGTCCGACCTCGAGGACCAGATCACCCGGCTGCGCGCATCGCTCATGAGCGCCGAGAGCGAGCGCGACCGGCTCAAGGGCGAGATCGCGGGCGCCGGCGCTACCTCCGCTTCCGCGCGGGAGACGATCGACAGGATGTCGGGCGCGCTCGATGCGGAAAAGAAACTATCCTCGCGCGCGCTCGCCGAGATCGAGCTGCTCAACCAGCAGATCTTTGCGCTGCGGCGCCAGCTTTCCGCGCTGGAGGAGGCGCTCGAAGCCTCCGAGAAGCGCGGCCGCGACGCGCAGGGCCGCATCGCCGATCTCGGCGCGCGGCTCAACGTCGCGCTCGCCCAGCGCGTGCAGGAACTGTCGCGCTACCGCTCGGACTTTTTCGGGCGCCTGCGCGAGATTCTCGGCAACCGCGCCGATATTCGCGTGGTCGGCGACCGCTTCGTGTTCCAGTCGGAGGTGTTCTTCGACAGCGGCCAGGCCGTGCTGCGGCCGGAAAGCCGGGTCGAGCTCGACCAGCTCGCGAATGCCCTGCTCGATCTCGACAAGCAGATCCCGCCCGAGATCGCCTGGGTGCTGCGGGTCGACGGCCACACCGACGTGCGGCCGATCGCCAGCGCCCAGTTCCCCTCCAACTGGGAATTGTCGGCCGCGCGCGCGATCTCGGTGGTGCAGTACCTCATCGGCAAGGGCGTCTCGCCGCAGCGCCTCGTCGCCGCCGGCTTCGGCGAGTTCCAGCCGCTCGACCCCGACCGCAGCGAGGAAGCGTACCGTCGCAACCGCCGCCTCGAGCTCAAGCTGACGGAGCGGTAATCTCGGTGTAGGATGCGGCCATGAACAAAGCACTTGAATCATTGCTGGAGCGCGTGGCGGCCTGGCCGGCGGAAGCGCAGGAGGAATTGCTGCAATCCGCACTGCAAATCGAACAGAAGCACGCCGGCATTTACCGACTGTCCGACGAGGAGCGTGCGGCCGTGCGTCGCGGCCTGGAAGAAATGCGCCAAGGCAAGTTCGCGACTGAAGAAGAAGTGGAAGCGGTCTTCAAGCGCTACCGCTCATGAAGGTCGGCTACACGGCCACCGCGCTGGTCGAGACTAGAGCATTTTCAGGAAAAGTGGAATCCGGTTTTCCGTCCGAAAATGCGACCACGCAAAAATCTAGAGCGCTTTCAGTTTCCATAGAAACTGAAAACGCTCTAACGATATCTTCGCCTACATCGCCGAACGAAATCCGCAAGCGGCGGCCGCCGTCATCGATCGCGTGGAACAGACGATCGCCGCCCTCGCTCGGTCTCCTTATACCAACGGTCATAAAGATTCGCCCATGATCGTCATCGTCCGCGCAAGCGGACGATCCAGTAACCGCCGGCCTCCGTGGTTACTGGATGCTCCGCTTTCGCGGAGCATGACGAGTCAGAGACAAGTGCCGCTGGTATTATATGACGCAAGAGACCGAGGAGCCGAATGTTCGCCGGATGCCGGTGGGCCGCTACCCTTTTCTCGTTTTCTATACCGTGGATCAGGATGAAGTTGTGATCCTCCACGTTCGTCACGGCGCGAGAAAGCCGCCATGGGAAGCGAATCACTAACGGGCCGCTTCGATGCATTCACTCTGCGCCCCTACGCCGCCGCCGATGAAGAGGCGGCGATCGAACTGTGGCGGCGGACCTGGCAAGAGGCCTATCCGCGGCTCGATTTTGCCGCGCGCGTGAGCTGGTGGCGCGAGCGCTGGCGGCGCACGCTGGTGCCCTTTGCGCGCATCACGCTGGCCGAGCGCGACGGCATGCTTGTCGGATTCGTCACCGTCGATGCGGCGGGCTATCTCGATCAACTCGTTGTTGAGCCCGAAGCCTGGGGCTCCGGCGCGGCGGCCATGCTGGTGGCGGAGGCCAAGCGCCTCGCGCCCGGCGGGCTCACGCTGCATGTGAACACCGACAACGCCCGCGCCATTCGCTTCTACCAGAAGCACGGTTTTGCGATCACCGGCGCCGACGTCAACCCGCGCTCGGGCGTGCCCGTGCACAAGATGAGCTGGCGGACAGCCTAGGGTGTGAATTCATCAACATGCCGTTGGACGGTTTGCCAGAGCGGCTTTGGAACCATAAGCGGCCGTCAAACGCGGCGGGCATCACTTCCGGGATGGGCCGTGACCAGACATGGCCGTCTCATTCGATCACCTCGTCGGCGCGCGCGAGCAGCGTCGGCGGGATGGTCAGCCCGAGCGCCTTGGCGGTCTTCAGGTTGATCACCAGTTCGATCCTCGTCGGCCGCTCGACCGGCAGGTCTGCGGGCTTCGCGCCCTTCAGAATCTTGTCCGCAAAGGTTGCTGCGCGGCGGTAATTCTCAACCGGGTTGGGGCCATAGGACATCAAGCCGCCATCCTCGACTGACTGGCGGTTGAAGAAGATCGCCGGCAGACGCGCGGCGGTCGCCAGGTCAGCGATGCGCCGGCGATGGGTGCCAAACGTAATGTCCGGCGGAACGAGCAGCGCCTCGGCCCGGGCCTGCGTGAATGCAGCAAAGGCTTGCTGCAATTGGTCCGGGCTGCGGATTTCGAACGGCACCAGGACGACCGCGGCGCGGGCCGCGGCATTCTGCGTCTCGCGCCATTGCGGCACATGCAGCGGGTTTACGATATTGATGAGAACGGCAACACGCGCCAAATGCGGCAAC
Organism: Xanthobacteraceae bacterium; assembly: GCA_036514935.1. Taxonomy (GTDB): domain Bacteria; phylum Pseudomonadota; class Alphaproteobacteria; order Rhizobiales; family Xanthobacteraceae; genus DATBWJ01. Next base: position 206 of record DATBWJ010000314.1, on the reverse strand, counting down.
AATTCGCGCATCACATCAAGCTGTTTCGACGCCAGCTCCTCGGCGAAATTCGTCAGCCCGGTCACGTTGCCGCCCGGGTGCGACAGGCTCTTCACCAGGCCAAAACCGACCGGATCCGCGCCGTCCGCCATCACGATCGGGATCGTGCTGGTGGCTTGGCGAGCCGCCAGGTTGGCCGGTACCGGCGCGGAGACGATGAGGCGTGG
>DATBWJ010000313.1:0-7385 GCA_036514935.1 Xanthobacteraceae bacterium | reverse complement strand
CGACGCCGCCGCGAGCTGCGGCGGCGTCAGCCCGCTTCGATCGGGCGGCGACTCACCACCACCTCACCGCGCGCCGTCAGCCGCACGACGTTCACGGTGCCGGCATAGTCGGGCGAGCCCGAATAATAGGCGGGCAGGCCGTTGCCGACCTTGGCGGCGCGGTTCCAGTGGCCGAGCGCGACGTAGTCCGCTCCGGTTGCGCTGATTTCGGCCTCGCCGATGAGCCAGCTTGGCCGCGGCCGCCGGCTGCGGTCGGCCACGGGCTCGTAGTGGCCGTGGCCCATGGCGATCTGCCAGCGCGTCGTCCGCGTACGCGCCCGCTCGAACGGAACCATGTCGACATAGTCGAGATGGGCGCGCCCCCACACTTCAAGATCGAGCGTTGGAAAAACCACCGCCTCTTCGTGGGTGACGCCGAGCACATGCAGGTGGTCGAGCGCGGCCAGGCGGGCATGCCGAAACGCCGCATCCGCGGTGGCGGGATCGTGGTTGCCGGGCAGCAGCACTACCGGAATATCCGCGCCGGCGAAAAGTTCGGCGGCGCGCTCGATCAGGTGCGCCGGCTGGCGGTGCGACTCGAAGGTGTCGCCGGCCAACAGCACGAGGTCGGCTTCGGCCTCGCGCGCCACCTTGAGCACGCGGGCGAGGCCCGCGGTGGCGTCGCCCAGGCCAGGCGGGTAGCCGTGATCGATGTGGAGGTCCGAACTGTGAACGACGACGACGTCCTTCATCGAAGGATCACCGCGCCTTGAGGCCCATCAGGCCGGCGATAAGGTTGCGCTGGGTCTGCGAGGTGCCGGCGGCGATGGTCGCGCTTCGGGCGTCGCGATAGTAGCGCTGCATGTCGAACTCGGCGTTGAGGCCGTAGCCGCCCATCACCTGCACGCCGATGTTGGCGGCCTTCACGTAGGTCTCCGAGGCGTAGAGCTTGGCCATGGTGATCTCGCGCAGCGCGTCCTGGCCGGTCGCCACCAGCCAGGCCGCCCGCCACATCAGCAGGTGCGCAGCGTCGACCTCGGTCTGCATGTCGGCTAGCATGTGGCCGATCGACTGGAAGCTGCCGATCGGCTGGCCGAACTGCACGCGCTCGCGCGCATAGGAAGTCGCCAGATCCATGATCGCCTGGGCGCCGCCGCAGCTTCCCGCCGCCGACACCGCGCGCTCGATCTGCAGGCCGGAGAGCAGGCAGTCCCAGCCCTTGTTCTCCCCGCCGATCAGCCGGTCGGGCGCAACCTCCACATCCTTGAAGAAAACCTCATAGGTGCCGACACAGCGCCGCCCGAGCATGTCGAGCTTGCGCAGCTCGACGCCGCGAGCGTCGTTGTCGACCAGAAAGAGCGATATGCCGCGGCGGTAATGCGCCTCGCGGTCGGTGCGCGCGTACACGCTGATGACGGTGTTCTTGAGCCCTGCGCCGGTGGTCCACAGCTTCTGGCCGTTGATCACCCACTTGTCGCCGTCGCGCCGCGCGAAGGTTTTGATATTGCCGACGTCGGAGCCTGCGTCCGGCTCAGAAATGCCGATGGCGAGCTTGACACGGCCGTCCATCACGCGCGGTAGCCACTCGTGCTTCTGTTCCTGCGATCCTTTGCGCACGATGTTGAGGCCGCAGAAGATGCTGCCCGAATAGGCCATGCCGAAATCGGGGCTCACGCGCGAGAGTTCCAGCACCACGATGGCGAGGTCGATGGCGCTGCCGCCGAGGCCGCCGTATTCGGCCGGAAACGGCAGCCGCAACAGGCCGGCTTCCACCCAGGCCTCGTAGAGCGCGTCGGGGAATGTCCGCTCGCGGTCGAGCTTGCGCACGAGGTCCGGCGGCGCGTGGCGCTGCATCAGCTTGGCCACGCTCTCGCGCAGCATCTTCTGCTCGTCGGTGAAACTGAAATCCATGTTAGCCCCGCTTCAGCGCGCCGCCCTGTTGCCCTCGCCCCGGCCGGTTCGCGAGCCTGGCGCGCGCCCGCGAACGAGGCCATGCTCAGCGGGTCACGATCAGCGCGTCGAGCGCCATCGCGCCCTCTCCTTCGCCGTAAACCACCGCCGGATTGATGTCGACCTCGGCGACCTGCGGATGCGCCAGTACGAACGCGCCGAGGCGGTGCGCCATTTCAGCCGCCGCACGCACGTCACGCGCGCGTTGCCCGCGGAACGCCGCAAGCAGCGCGGCGCCCTTGAGCTTGAACAACTCCTCGGCGATCGCGCCGGCATCGAGGGCGGGCGGCAGCACGCGCACGTCGTGCAAGGCCTCGGCGAACACGCCGCCGAGCCCGACGACCAGCACCGGCCCCCAGTCCTTGTCGTTGCGCACGCCCAGGATGAGCTCGACGCCCGGCGGCGCCATGGCCTCGACCAGTACGCCGTCGAGCGTAAGATCGGGCCGCGCCCGGGCGACGTCGGCATGTAGCTTCGCCCAGCCCGCCGCCAGCGCCGCCTCGTCGGCGAGCCGCAGCACGACGCCGCCGGCATCGCTCTTGTGGGCGAGCGCGCCCGCCTGCGCCTTGAGCGCGACCGGATAGCCGATGCGGCGGGCGGCCGCGCGCGCGCCGGCGAGGTCGGCGACGAGCTCGCCCGGTGGCACGGCGATGCCGGCCCCGGCGAGAAGTTTCTTGGCCTGGTGTTCGGGAATGGTGCCCGATGGCAGGCTCCCGCCGGCAGAGGTGGCCGGCTCCTCTTCGGGGGCGGCAACGCGACGCGCGGCGAACTCGGTCACGCGCGCGAGCGCGCGCAGCGCGCGCTCGGGCGATCGGAAGAACGGCACATTCATGTTGCGCAGTTCGGCGATAGTCTCGGCCGGCATCTCGACGTCTTCGCCGAGCAGCGCGAACATCACCGGCTTGTCCGGCTTGAGCTCCTTGAGGGCGTCGAGCACCGGCTGGCTCTTGCGCTTGGCCATGGTGCCACTGCTCATGATCATGGCGAGGACCAGGCTGCCGTAACGCTCGTCCGCAAGCAGCGGCTGCATGGTCTTGCGGTAGAGCCCCGGGTCGACCAGCGCCTGCGCGGTGAGATCGAGCGGGTTGGTCGGCAGGATCAGCTCGGGCGCGATGGCGCCGATGACGGCGGCGCTCGCGGGCGAGGGCGCCGGCAGGTCGAGACCGATCGACTCGCAGAAATCGAGCGTCATGCCCCTGTGGGCGCCCGACTCGGTGATGACGGCGGCGCCGGCCCTGGGGAGCGTTGTCCAGCGGATGAACAGCTCGCTGACATCGAGCAGCTCCTCGAGCGTCTCGACGACGGCGACGCCCTGGTGCGACACGAGCGCGCGCATCACCTCGTAGTCGCCGCTCATCGCGCCGGTGTGGGTCTGCGCGGATACTTTGGCGGCAGCGCCGCGGCCGGGGTGCAACAGCACGATCCGTTTGCCGACCGCATGCGCGCGGCGTGCAAGCGCGAGGAAGCGCAGCGGCGCGCGGAACTGCTCGACCACCAGGGCAATGGCGTGGGTCGCGTCATCCGCGATCAGGTATTCGATGAAGTCTTCGAGGCCGTTGACCGCCTCGTTGCCGGTCGAAATTGTGTAGGAGATGCGAACGTCGCGCGACAGCAGCGCGGCGCGGATGACGCTCGCCATGGCGCCGCTCTGCGATGCCATGCCGATGGCGCGCCGGCCAGCGAGCGGGGGGGCCGGCTCGGCCATGCCGAAGGTCAGCGGCACGCCGTCGACGAAGTTGACGTAGCCGAGGCAGTTCGGGCCTTCGACCGCGATGGCGTGCGCGCGCGCGATGCGCGCCAGCTCGTCCTGCAGCGCGCGGCCTTCCGCTCCGGCCTCGGCGAATCCGCCGGCATAGATCACGATGCCGCCGACTCCGCGCGCAGCGCACCCCTTGACCGCCTCGATGATGCCGGCGCGCGGGATCGCCAGCACCGCGCAATCAACGCCCGCCGGCAGATCGGCGGTCGACTTCAGGCAGGGTCGCCCGTTGACGTCCGAACGATGGGGGTGCACCGGATAGATGTCGCCCTTGAATCCGAAGCGTTCGAGGTTGGCGAGCACACCGCCGCCGAGCGATCCGGGCGTGGGCGAGGCGCCGACGATGGCGATCGAACGCGGCCGCAGCAGGCGCCCGATCGCCGCCTGCGCCGGCCGCGCGGCAGTCGCCGGCTCACTCATCGCGCTTGTATCCGCCAAGGCCGGGTCGAAAACTCTTGTCGTCGAGGAACTGCCTGAGGCCCTTGGCGCGGCCGTTCTCGGTGTCCCAGAAGCGCGCCTGGACGCCCTTGGCCATCAGGTAGTCGTCGGATATCTCCCATGGCAGGCCCTGCACCGCCCGCACGGCCTGCTTGCAGGCGCGCAACACCGTCGGGTTCTTGCCCAAAAGTTCCTTGGCGAGGTCCTTGGTGCGCTCACGCAACTGCGCCAGCGGCACCGACTCGTTGACCAGCCCCATCTGGGCGGCCTTCTTGCCGTCGAAGGTCCTGCCGGTCATCACGTAATACATCGCATCGCGCAGGTTCATGGTCGCCACCACCGCGCGCGTGACATTGCCGCCCGGGATGATGCCCCAGTTGATCTCCGACAGCCCGAACTGCGCCTCGTCGGCGGCGATCGCGAGATCGCAGGCAACGAGCGGGGTGAACGCGCCGCCGAAGCACCAGCCGTTGACCATGGCGATCGTCGGCTTCGGATAGCTCATCAGCATGCGCCATTGCCACTGCCAGGCGGAACGGCGCGCACGCATCTGCTGAAGATACGGCAGATGATCGGCGGCGCGGAAATATTCGCGCAGATCCATCCCGGCCGAAAATGAATCGCCTGCCCCGGTCAGCACCAGCACGCCGGCGGAGTCCTCGAGCTCGAGGGTATCGAGCACCTCGACCATCTCGTCGTTGAGCGGCGGGTTCATGCAGTTGCGCTTCTCGGGACGGTTGAGCGTCACCCAGGCGATGTTGTCCTCGATCTCGACCAGCACGTTCTTCCAGTCGCCGATCTTCTTCGACCCGCTCGTTGCCGTCGCGCTCTGTGTGGTCATGCCCTGTGCTCCTGCGTCTGTCCCGCCGGCCGCTCGCCGCCCGGCCGGTATTTTGGGCGTCGGCTCGTTCTAAACATCATCAGCCTGGCTGATCAAGCCCGCGCGCCGATCGTGCGCGAGCGCGGCGCGGCCATGTGGGGTGCCGGCGAGGAATTTCACCAAGGCACGGCGGAACTGGGCGAGCTGGGTGGCGCTGAAGTTTTTCAGCAGGTCGGCTTCGAGCGCGTCGACGGCCTGCTCGCAGGCGTCGAGCAGGCGCCGGCCGGCGGGCGTCAGGCTCACTTCGAGCGTCCGGCGATCGTTGTCGAGTTCCTTGCGCGAGATCAGTCCCTTGCGGGTGAGGGTGGTGATCAGCTTGAACATGCTCTGCGGCTTGACCGAGAACCGGCGCGAGAGTTGGGCGGAGGAAAGCTGGTCGCGGTGGCCGAGCACGCTCATGACCATGTATTGCGCCGCCGTCAGCTCGAACGGCTGCAGGCACTCTTCGAGCCGCAGGTAGGAGGCAAACTGCGCGCGCTTGATCAGGTAGATGGTGCGGGCGGTGGTTGCCGGCTGGTCTTTGGCAGGGCCAGGATGGGACAACATGCGCGGGGGCGCGGGCGGGGCCGCGCTCGGTTTGACCGGTGGCACGGATGGTCACAGGATTCGATGGCTTAGCTGGCTTTATAATGGGGGTGGGGATCGGTCGCCAACGCTGCTGGCGGGGGAAGGGCGTGACCGGGCGCGCTCCGCAAGGCGGTGGTTGGCCGCAACAGTCTGGATTGATTACGGAATTCTCAGCCCTTGACTCAGCACGAGGGTTGCGGAATCTTTTAGAACAAAACATGAACATAAAAGGTGAGCCATGGCTGCGACGGAGACGCTGCGCCACCTGCGGCACACGGTCGCCGAGATCGAAGCGACTGCGCCGACGCTGGCCGGCGAGCAGGCGTTGAATCTGGGCGTGGCGGCGCTCGACGAGACGCTCGGCGGCGGGCTCGCCTTCGGTGCCCTGCACGAGCTGGCGCCATCCGCGCCGGTGCATGCCGGCGCTGCCGCCGGATTTGCCCTGGCGCTCGCGGCGCGCATGCCGGGCCGGCCCGTGCTGTGGATCCAGAGCGAGTTCACGCAGGCCGAACTGGGCGTGCCCTACGGTTGCGGCCTCGCGCTTTTCGGGCTTTCGCTCGATCGGCTGGTCGTGCTGACGGTGGCGCACGCGAGCGACGCGCTGTGGGCGATGGAGGAAGCACTGCACAGCCGCGCCGCCGTGATCGGCGAAGTGCCGGACGACCGCGCCCTCGACGAGGGACCGGCAACGCGCCGCCTCTCGCTTGCTGCGCGCGAGGGTGGCCTCGGCCTCATCCTGCGGCCGCATCCTTCGCCGGCGGCGAGTGCGGCCATGACGCGCTGGCAGATCGCCGCCGCCCCCGGCCTGCGCGACCCGCTCGGCGGCCTCGGCCGCACCGCCTTCGCGCTTTCGCTCACCAAGAACCGGCGCGGCCCCTGCGGCCGCTGGCTCATCGCCTGGGATCACCATGAGCACATGTTCCTCCCGGCGCTATCTGTCGGTGTGGCTGAGGAGGCTTGCGAGCGACCGGCTCGCGCGCCGCTCGTCCACGCCGGTTGAAGCGCCGCTCGTCATCGTCGCCCCGCTCCAGTCGGCGCTGCGAATCACGGCGCTGAACGAGGCTGCCGCGCGGCTCGGGCTCAGAACCGGAATGGCGCTCGCCGATGCCCGCGCCATGTATCCTTCGCTTGCGGTCGCGGATGCCGATCCACAGGCCGATCGGCGCCTGCTGACGGCGATCGCCGACTGGTGCGACCGCTACACGCCGCTGGTCGCGCTCGATTTGCCGGACGGTCTCATGTTCGACATCACCGGCTGCGCGCATCTATTCGGCGGCGAGGCGGCGCTGGCGCGCGATCTCCTCGCGCGCCTTACCGCGCAGGGTTTTGCGGCGCGCGCCGCCGTCGCCGACACGGTCGGCTGCGCCTGGAGCGTGGCGCGCTATAGCGAAGGCGCCATCGTGCCCCGCGGCGGCCTGCGCGCCGCGCTGGCACCGCTGCTGCTGGCGGCGCTGCGGCTTGAGCCCGCTGTGGTCGATGCGCTGGCGCAGGTCGGCCTCAAGCGCATCGCCGATGTGCTCGACCGCCCGCGCGCGCCGCTCGCCGCTCGCTTCGGTGCTGCGCTCGTGCGCCGCCTCGATCAGGCGCTCGGCCGCGAGGACGAGCCGATCTCGCCGCGCCTGCCGGTGCCGGCCTATGTGGCCGAGCAGCGTTTCGCCGCCCCCATCGCGCGCGAGCAGGACGTGCTCGCCACCATCGAGCATCTTGCGCACGAGCTGGCCGGCATGCTCGAGCGCCGCGGCGAGGGCGCGCGGCTGTTGCAGGTCGCGCTGTTCCGCACCGACGGCAAGGTCCGGCGCATGGACATCGGCA
>DATBWJ010000312.1:0-2576 GCA_036514935.1 Xanthobacteraceae bacterium | reverse complement strand
TTTCATGGTGACGGCCGCGCCGGTGCGCCGCACGACGATCATGGTCGTCACGCCGCCCGCCTTGTCGGCGGCAGCGTCGGCATTCGCCTTCAGCGGGATTTTTCGGCCGCCGCGCACGCCTTCGTCGGCGGTGATCATAATGGTCGACCTTGCGTCGGCGATGCGGCCGGCGAGCGAATCCGGCGAGAAGCCGCCAAACACCACCGAATGGATGGCGCCGATACGGGCGCAGGCGAGCATCGCGATCGCCAGCTCGGGAATCATCGAGAGGTAAATGGTGACCCGGTCGCCGCGCTTGACGCCGTATCGCTTCAGCACGTTGGCGAACCGGCACACCTCGGCATGCAGCTCGCGGTAGGTGATCCTGCGGTCCTCTTTCGGATCGTCGCCTTCCCACAGGATCGCCACCTGATCCCCGCGCTTGTCGAGATGGCGGTCGAGGCAGTTATAGGCGACGTTGGTGGTGCCGTCCTCGAACCACTTGATGAAGACGTTGTGAGGATCGAAGGAGGTGTTCTTCACCTTGGTGAAGGGCTTGAACCAGTGGATGCAATTGGCCTCCTCGCGCCAGAATCCATCCGGGTCCTTGATCGACCGCTCGTACATCGCCTTGTATTTGGCGTCGTCGATATAGGCGCGCTTCATCCACTCGGCCGGGATTTCGTAGATTTTCTCAGCCATGTCCTCGCCTCCCCTCCACACGGATCAGGCGGCCGAAATCCCCGCGGCCGCGCAATCAACGAACGGTGTCGCGGCGCCATTATGCAATGAGGGCCAAATCAGCCACAAGGCGCCGGCCATTCCACTTTGGTCGCGGGACAGGTGCGACGAGAGGACGCGCGCTTCGCTCGTTCCTACACGCCCCAAAGCCCGATGATCGCGCCCATGACGATCAGCACGGCGAGCCAGTGGCCGCCGCCGATCGCGGTCAGCGGCCTGCTCCGCCGTTCAATCCGCCCATGCGGCAGATCAGCTTCCATTGCGCCGCGGTGACGGGCTGCACCGACAGCCGCGAATGCTTGAGCAGCGCCATCTCCGCCAGGCGCGGCTCGGCCTTGATGTCCGCCAGTGCGACCGGCTTCGGCAACGGCTCAACCGCCCTGACATCGACCGCCACGAACGCCGCGGTGGGATCGGTCGGGTCGGGATAAGGCGCGCGGACCACTTCGAGGATGCCGACGATCGCCCTCCCGACGCCGGAGTGGTAGAAGAAGGCGCGCTCGCCCGTCTTCATCTTCATCAGATTCTGCTTGGCGCTGTGATTGCGCACGCCCGTCCACGGCTCGCCCTTGGCGCCCTTCCTGACCTGCTGATCCCATGACCAGGCGTCCGGCTCCGACTTGAGCAGCCAATAGGCCATCATTGCCCCTCCGCCTTGAACGGCCGCGTCAGCAGCGCCTCGATCGCGCCGTCGATCGTGAGCCTGCGATCGAGCACCGCCGCGACGGCCGAGGAGATTGGCATGTCGACGCCCTTCTCATGCGCCAGGGCGACCAGGGCCGACGCCGTGAACGCGCCCTCCGCCAGCGTGCCATCCGCGGGGGCGGCGCCCTGGCCGAGCGCGATGCCGAGCGAGAAGTTGCGCGACTGCGTGCTCGACGAGGTCAGGATCAGGTCGCCGAGGCCGGACAGGCCCATCAAGGTCTCGGGCTGCGCGCCCCACGCCGTTCCGAAGCGCACCAGTTCGGCGAAACCGCGCGTGGTCAGCGCCGCCGCGGCGCTGGCGCCGAGCCCGCGCCCGGCGACAATTCCGGCGGCGATCGCCAGCACGTTCTTGGCGGCGCCGCCGATCTCTACGCCGCGCACGTCCGTCGAATGGTAGATGCGGAAGGCCGGCGCGGCGAGCGTCAGCGCGAGCGCGCGGGCCAGGCTCTCGTGGTGGGCGGCAAGCGTGACCGCGGCCGGCAGGCCCCGCCCCACCTCGGCTGCAAAACTCGGCCCCGACAGGATCGCCGGCTGGGCCGCCGGCGCCACCTCGGCGATGATCTCGGTCATGAAGCGCCGCGTGTGCTGCTCGATCCCCTTCGCGCACACGATCAGTGGCGTGTCGAGGGGCAGCTTGGGCAGGCCGGCCGCGACCGCGCGCAGCGCCTGCGCCGGCACCGCCAAGAGGATCACCTCGGCAGCGGCGACCGGCTCGGAGCCCGCGGCCAGCATCACCTCGTTTTCGATGCGGATGCCGGGCAGCCGCGGATTCTCGCGCGTGGCCGAAAGCGCGGCAGCGGCGGCGGCAGTGCGGGCGACCAGCGTCACCGGCCGGCCGGCGCGGGCTGCGACGTTGGCGAGCGCGGTTCCCCATGCGCCAGCGCCCACCACCGCGATGCGATCAAGCGCCATGGTGCTAGGCCCGCGCTGCGACCGGCGGCTTGACGGGGCCGCTCACCTGTTCGAGCGGCCAGCGCGGGCGGGGTGCCACGTCGAGCGGGTCGGTAAGGCCAAGGGCAAGGCGCTCGGCGCCCGCCCACGCGATCATGGCGCCGTTGTCGGTGCAGAGCGCAGGCGGCGGTACGGTGAGCGAGTACCCCCGGGACGCCGCGAGAGCCGCGAGCGCGTTTCTGAGCTTGCGGTTGGCGGCG
>DATBWJ010000311.1:0-2694 GCA_036514935.1 Xanthobacteraceae bacterium | reverse complement strand
TGGCTACGACCCGCGCGAGCCGTGACGTCGCCGTCGCGGTGCTTGCCAAGGCGCCGCTGCCCGGCCTCGCCAAGACTCGGCTTATTCCCTCGCTCGGCGCTGAACGGGCGGCCGCCTTGCAGGCACGCCTCATTGCCCGCGCGGTCGAGACCGCCATCGCCGCCGGTGTCGGGCCGGTGACGCTGTGGGCGACGCCGGATGCGAGCCATCCGCTCTTCCAGCAATTCGCTCCCCGCATCTCCTGCGCGTGCCAGCCCGAGGGCGATCTCGGCGCCCGCATGTTGGCGGCATTTTCCGCCGCGGGCGGGCCGGCGCTGCTGATCGGCACCGACTGTCCGGCGCTCACAGCCGATTATCTGCGCGCGAGCGCCACTATCCTGCGCGAGGGCGTCGACGTGGCGATCATTGCGACCGAGGACGGCGGCTACGCGCTGATCGGCATGAACCGGCTCCAGCCGGCCCTGCTGATCGACATGCCGTGGAGCACGCCACAGGTCATGGCCGAAACCTGCCGTCGATTGGCACGGCTCCACCTGTCGTGGCGTGTGCCGGCAAGGCTCTGGGACGTGGACGTGCCCGATGACCTGGGGCGCTTGCGCGCTGAGATGCCTGATCTGCTCGACGCGCTGTGACGCTCACGCCAGGCGCAGCATCACGAGACCGGCGACGATCAGCAGCGCGGCGACGGCGCGGCTGGAGCGAAGCGGCTCCTTGAGAACCACGACCGCGATCAGCGCGCCAAACAACACGCTGGTCTCGCGCAGCGCCGCCACCATGGCGATCGGGGCAACACTCATCGCCCAGATGGCGACGCCGTAGGAGCCAAGCTGCATGACGCCGCCCAAAACGGCGCTCGCCCAGAATTGAGCCACCCCACTGATCAGCATGGCGCCGCGCCACACCAGCCCATAGACCAGCATCACGGCGCCGCAGCCCGCGAACAGGCTTGCGGTGTAGGCAACCGGGTTGCCCGACACCCGCGCCCCGATGCCATCAATGAGCGTGTAAGCGCAGATCGTCATCGCCGTGAACAGCGCGAAGAAGACGCCGTGGCGGTTGAACTGCACCCGAGCCCCGCGCAGCGACAGAACAACGACGCCGGCCACCAGCAGGACGAGGCCCGCCCATCCATTTGCGCCGAGCGGCTCGGCAAGCACCGTCGTGGTGACGGCGGCGGTCATCAGCGGCGCGCCGCCGCGTGCGATCGGATAGACCTGACCGAGATCGCCGTGGCGATAGGCCTCGATCAGGCTTCCGAAATAGAAGAGGTGCACGATGACCGAAGCGGCGACCCATGGCCACGCCGCGGCATCCGGCAGCCCGACCACGGACATGACCAGCAGGGCGACAACCCCGGCGGCGCCGGTGAGCAGCGCCGTCACGGTGAGCGGATCACCCCCGACCTTGATCACCGCGTTCCAGCCGGCGTGGCAGGCGGCAGCCGCCAGAACCGCGACAAAGACGATGAGGTCCATGGCAATATTGTCCCCGCGCGGATCAATTTGCCGGCGGGGAATGGCCTATGTTCACGACGCCACGACTGATCGGGATTGCCCTGTGCGCCGCACTCGACTTTTCCGTCGGCTCGATCGTGTATCTTGTCAAGCTCCCGATCTACCTCGATTCCATCGCCACGATCCTGTGCGCCCTGCTCGTCCATCCCGATCGCAGGCAGCGTTCATATGCTCGGATCGGCGCGGCTATCAGACGCCGTTGCAGATCGCGCCGGGTCTGCGCGCCGCTTGCCGGCACGGCCAAAAAAAACCGCCCGGAGGGGGAATTCCGGGCGGTCGATCGGACGGCTGTACATGGGGGACACGCGCGCCGATCTAAGTCTGCGCATCTCCTGAAGGCCTCGTGACCCCGCCGTTCCTTGGTCGGTGCGCGGTCGGGCAAGGTTCAAATCTTGGTTAATTCTGCCTGCTGCAATCGCGCCGGCGCTACAACGTGATGATTTCAGGTATGTTCGTTGCATCCCAGCCGCCGTCATCGCGAGACGGCGCAGGGGGCGTGGCGATCCCCTTGTCGTGGATTGCTTCGGCGGGCTGCGCCCGCCTCGCAATGACGGCGAAGATGATTCGATTTGAAGGCGTCCCGCTTTAGCGGGCGCGCGCGGCCCCCGGGCTGTCGGTGGGAAGCGACAGAATGGCCGAGTGAGCGTCAGCGAGACCCGCACCAAATTGCTCATCACGTCCCCGCGGACCGAGGTCCTTGGCACTCTGCTGCAGCACCCTCTTCGCAACCTCGCCATTGAGCCTTGGCCTGCGCTCGATGAGCAGCGCGACAATGCCGCTGACGTAGGCGGCGGCAAATGATGTTCCCGACTGCGCCTGATAGGCGCCGCCCGGCGCCGGAGCCAGAATGTCGACGCCGGGGGCGGCAACGGTGACGTGAGGACCGCGGTTGGCCTGCGCGAACAGCCTGTCCTCGGGGTCGGTGGCGGTTACCGCGATGACGGTGGCATCGGCGGCGGGATAGAGCGGCGGCGAGCGCGGTCCGGCATTGCCGACGGCCGCGATCACGATCGTCCCTCTGCGGTGAAGCGCTGCCAGGGCGCGCGCAAGCAGGGGATCGGACGGCCCGGCGAAGCTCAGGTTGATGATGCGGGCGCCCTGTACCGCCGCCCAGTCGAGGCCTTTGAGGATGTTGAAGGTGGTGCCTTCAGCGCCGCTCGGCGCCGCGCCGAATGCGCGC
>DATBWJ010000310.1:0-2482 GCA_036514935.1 Xanthobacteraceae bacterium | reverse complement strand
GGCTGGATTACGGCGGAATACGGCATGCTGCCGCGCGCGACCTCCGAGCGCACGCGTCGCGAGGCAGCGGCGGGCAAGCAGAGCGGCCGCACCATTGAAATCCAGCGCCTGATCGGGCGCAGCCTGCGCTCGGTCGTCGATCTCGAAGCGCTCGGCGAACGCCAGATCACGATCGATTGCGACGTCATTCAGGCCGACGGCGGCACCCGCACCGCCGCGATCACCGGCGCCTGGGTCGCGCTGCACGACTGCTTCGCCTGGATGCGCGCCCGCGACATGTTTCCCGCGAGCCCGCTGCGCGACCACGTCGCGGGGATCTCGTGCGGGGTGTGCAAGGGCGTCGCCGTCCTCGACCTCGACTACGCGGAGGACGCCGAGGCCGACACCGATGCTAACTTCGTCATGACCGGCGACGGGCGCCTCGTCGAGGTGCAGGGCACCGCCGAGAAGGTGCCATTCAGCGAGGCGCAGTTTCTCGCGCTGCTGGCGCTGGCGCGCAAGGGAGTGGCCAGGCTCGTCGATCTGCAAAAGATGGCGGTGATGTGAGCGCCGCCCCTCCGATGTCGGCACTGCGCCCGCACCGCCGGCTCGCCGGCCGTCTCGTGATCGCAACGCACAACCCCGGCAAGCTTCAGGAGATGCGCGAGCTGCTGGCGCCGTTCGGCGTCGAGGCGGTTTCTGCCGGCGATCTCGGGATGCCGCAGCCCGATGAGGTGGGCGCGACGTTTGCCGCCAATGCGCGCCTCAAGGCGCAGGCGGCGGCCAAGGCGGCCGGGCTTCCTGCCTTCGCCGACGATTCGGGGCTGGTCGTTGCGGCGCTGGGCGGCGAGCCCGGCATCCACTCCGCCCGCTGGGCCGGCCCTGAGCGGGACTTTGGCCAAGCGATGGAACGGGTGGAAGCCGCGCTGCGCGCGCAGGGCGCGACCACCGCCGATCAGCGCCGGGCGCAGTTCGTGTCAGCGCTGTGCGTGGCCTGGCCGGACGGGCATGTCGAGGAATTCGAGGGCCGGGTCGACGGCACGCTGGTGTGGCCGCCGCGCGGCGAGCACGGATTCGGCTACGATCCCGTGTTCTTGCCCGACGGCCATGCGCGCACCTTCGCCGAAATGACCGCCCAGGACAAACACGGCCTGCCGCCGCGCGGAGGGGCGCTGTCCCACCGCGCCCGCGCTTTCCTCAAGCTGGCGGAGGCCTGCCTTGAGCGCTGATCGCGCCCCATTCGGCGTCTATATCCATTGGCCGTTCTGTCTGTCGAAGTGCCCGTACTGCGACTTCAACAGCCACGTGCGGCACGCCGCCATCGACGAGGCTCGGTTCGTGCGCGCGTTCGAGGCCGAAATCGCCGCCACTGCCGGCCGCGGGGGCGGCCGCACCGTCTCGACCATCTTCTTCGGCGGCGGCACGCCCTCGCTGATGCAGCCCACGACGGTCGGCTCAATCCTCGACGCCATCGGCAAGCACTGGACGGTCGCGCCGGACGTCGAGGTAACGCTCGAAGCCAATCCGACCAGCGTCGAGGCCGCGCGCTTCCGCGGCTATCGTGCGGCCGGCGTCAACCGCGTCTCGCTCGGGGTGCAGGCGCTCGGCGATGCCGCGCTCGCCGCGCTTGGCCGTCTGCACACGGCGCGCGAGGCGCTCGACGCCCTCGCCCTCGCGCGCTCGCTGTTCGACCGCTGTTCGTTCGACCTGATCTACGCCCGCCCGGGCCAGACGCGGCGGGAGTGGCAGGACGAACTACGCCGCGCCCTTGCGCTCGCGCCCGAGCACCTCTCGCTCTACCAGCTCACCGTCGAGGACGGCACGCCGTTTTCCGCCCTGCACGCGGCGGGCAGGCTTGTCCTTCCCGACGAGGAAGCCTCGCGCGCGCTTTACGATCTGACGCAGGAAACGTGCGCTGCCGCAGGGCTGCCGGCCTACGAGATTTCCAATCACGCGCGGCCGGGCGCCGAGTGCCGGCACAACCTCGTGTACTGGCGCTACCACGAATATGCCGGGATCGGGCCGGGCGCGCACGGGCGGCTAGAAGTGGAGGGAACACGGCGCGCGACCGCCACCGAGAAGGAGCCCGAAGCCTGGCTCGCGCGCGTGGAATCGGTGGGGCACGGGCTCGTGACCGACGAAGCCCTGACGCGCGCGGAGACGGCCGACGAATTCCTGCTGATGGGCCTCAGACTCGCGGAGGGCATTGACCCGGCCCGCTATCGCGCTCTTGCCGGATGTCCGCTCGATCAAGCGCGCATTGCCGCGCTCGCCGGCTTCGGCTTCATCGAGACGAGCGCCGATGGCCGGCTGAGGGTGACTCACCGTGGTTTCCCGGTGCTGGACGCGGTGGTGGCCGACCTCGCCGCGTGAAAGCTCGGGTGTGGCTAGCGCACTTTCAGGCTGAGTGGGTACCGGTCAGCCGCCCGGAAAGTGCGCTAACTTTGGATTTTGGAGCGCATTCGGACGCAAAACCGGTTTCCACTTTTGCTGAATGCGCTCT
>DATBWJ010000309.1:0-9623 GCA_036514935.1 Xanthobacteraceae bacterium | reverse complement strand
GTCAAGCCGGCCAGGAAACTGGCGGCCGGCGACATGATCCGCTTCGGCGACGAAGGCAAGGTCTGCTTCCTCGGCCAGATCGACGCCACCGTCGAGGCGCGCGGCGAGGACGGCGAGGCGACGCTCGCCTTCGCGTTTCACGGGCCCGTCCTCGACCAGGCGATCGCCGAGCGCGGAGAAATGCCGTTGCCGCCCTACATCGCCGCGCGCCGCCGCCCGGACGAGCGCGACCGCACCGACTATCAGACCGTATTCGCGCGCGAGGACGGCGCGGTGGCGGCGCCGACCGCGGCGTTGCACTTCACCGAGGCGCTGGTCGAGCGCCTGCGCGCGCGCGGCGTCGAGCTGCGGACGGTGACCCTGCATGTCGGGCCCGGCACCTTTCTGCCGGTGAAGGCGCACGACACGTCGGGCCACCGACTGCAGGCCGAGTGGGGGAGGGTGGGCGAGGAGGTCGCGTCAGCGCTCAATGCGGCGCGCGAGCAGGGCAGGCGCATCGTCGCCGTCGGCACGACTTCGCTGCGGCTGATCGAGAGCGCGGCCGCAAAGGACGGCACCATCCACCCGTTCGCCGGCGAAACCGCGCTGTTCGTCACCCCCGGCTACCGTTTCCGCGCGGTCGACGTGCTGATGACCAACTTCCACCTGCCGCGCTCGACGCTGTTCATGCTGGTGTCGGCGTTCTGTGGCCTCGAACGGATGAAGCGTGCCTATGACCACGCCATCGCAACGGGCTATCGCTTTTACTCCTACGGCGACGTCTGCCTGCTGTTTCGCGCCGACAGCCCTCCCCGCGCAGGCACGGCCTGATGCGCGCGCCCGCGCGATCCGTAGTCCCTCACTTGCCGGCGCGCCGGTCGCGTTCGCGCTTGCTGTTGCGGTAGTACCTGAGGTTCTCGGTCAGCATGGTGAGCGCGTTGATCTGCGTATGCTTGCGCTCGCGCGGCAGCAGGCCGGGCACGTCGGGCGGCCCCGCCTCGGCCGCATCGATGCAGTCGGCGACGATGTCGATGGCCTGGCCGATCTCGTCGACCGTCATTTTGTCGATGGGCTTGCCGAAGAACTGCTCGATGGCGCCGGCGCGTCCGGCATAGGTGAGCGCCACCAACACCTCGCACGAGGGCTTCCGCAACGGCGCCGCCGCCGCCGAACCCCACAAGAGAAGGGCCGAGACGATGAGGAACCGCATGACGACTCCTCCGGCGGGGTGATCCGAAGAATCCCACGCGCGACGCCCGCCAGCCTAAATTATTCTCGCCCGCCTGCCTAGTGTTGTGTCGCCAACGCTTGATTCGTGATCATTGTGTTGGCGACACAACACAACGCATTCAAGTAGCTAGCGTTCAACTCAGGCCCGCTGCCGAGCGCCACGCCATGGTCCTGCCCTTCTGCCTGCTGGCCAGCGACGGCGCCGCCCGCCTGGGAGAAATCATGACCGCGCACGGCCGGGTGCGGACGCCGGCGTTCATGCCGGTCGCCACCCAGGGGACGATCAAGGCGGTGCAGTGGCGCGACGTGGAAGGCTCGGGCGCCGACATCGTGCTTGCCAACACCTACCATCTGATGCTGCGTCCCGGCGCCGAGCGTATCGCGGCGCTCGGCGGCCTGCACAAGTTCACCTCCTGGCAAAGGCCGATCCTGACCGACTCGGGCGGCTTCCAGGTCATGTCGCTGTCCGGCCTGCGCAGGATCGACGAGCAGGCGGTGACCTTCCGCTCGCACATCGACGGCGCGAGTGTCGAGCTGTCGCCCGAGCGCGCGATCGAAATCCAGAATCTGCTCGGCGCCGACATCGCCATGCAGCTCGACGAATGCATCGGTCTGCCGGCGGCGCCCTCCGACATCGAACGCGCCATGCGCCTGTCGTTGCGCTGGGCGGAGCGATCGAAACGCGCGATCGAAGGGACGGCGAGCGGCGCGCTGTTCGGCATCGTGCAGGGCGGCGACATCGTGAGCCTGCGCATCGAGAGCGCGCGGGCGCTTGCCGACATCGGCTTCGACGGCTACGCCATCGGCGGGCTCGCGGTCGGAGAGCCGCAGGCGGTGATGCTCGCCATCGTCGAGGAGATCGCGCCGCGTCTGCCGGCCGCCCGCCCGCGCTACCTGATGGGCGTCGGCACGCCGCAGGACATCCTCGAAGCCGTCGCGCGCGGCATCGACATGTTCGATTGCGTGCTGCCGACCCGCAACGGGCGCCACGGCATGGCGTTCACGCGCTTCGGCCCGGTCAACCTGCGCAACGCGCGCCATTCCGACGATCCGCGTCCGCTCGACGGCGAGGCGCGCTGCCCGGCCGCGCGCGAGAACTCGCGCGCCTATCTGCATCATCTCATGCGCGCCAGTGAAGCGCTCGGCGCCACGCTGCTGAGCACGATCAACCTCTACTACTACCAGGACCTGATGCAGGGCATCCGCGCGGCGATCGCCGCGGGCCGGTTCGAGGCGTTCCGGCAAGAAATGCTGGCGGGCTGGGCGCAAGGCGATGCGTCGGCGCGACCGCGCCCCTGAGGACGGCGAGGCGCCGCTCGTCGCCGGCGGCGCCGCTACATCCCGCCATAGAGCCAGGCGATCCCCTCGTAGGACTGCTCGGGCGTGCGCGGGCTGAGCATGTGGTAGCGCAGCTCGGCGGTAACGCCGCGCGCGTGATAGAACTCACCGTAAACGCGCGCCATGATCTGCACGCGGCCGGTGCGTAGGTAGCGCTGCTGCTGATAGGCGCGGAAGGCGGCCGGCAGGTCGTCGGGTAGCTGCGCGACCATCTGCGCCAGCCACACGGCATCCTCGGTCGCCATGCAGGCGCCCTGGGCAAGATATTGCAGCATGGGGTGGGCGGCGTCGCCCAACAGGGTGACGCGGCCCTTCGACCATTCCTTGATCGGCTCGCGGTCGCACAGCACCCACATGCGCCAGGTCTCGATGCGCTCGAGCAGGCGCAGCACTTCCGGGCGCTGGTCGGTGAAGTGCGCCCATAGCTCGTCGGGATTGGCCTCCTCGTTCCAGCCCTCGACGTAGCGGTCGGAATGAAAGACCGCGACCAGATTGTAGAGCTCGCCACGCCGCAACGGATAGTGGACGAAATGCGTGCGCGGGCCGGCCCACAGCACGACGTCCGGCCGCCACAGATCGGCGGGCACCTCCGCGCGCTTGAGCACGGCGCGGTAGGCGATATGGCCGGACACCCGCGGCTTGCCATCGCCCACCACCTTCTCGCGCACGCGCGACCACACTCCGTCGCAGCCCACGAGCGCGCGGCCGCGCGCCGTTCCACCGCCGGCGAAGGTGACGGTGACGGTTTGGCCATCGTCCTCGAAATCCTCGAGCCGGCGGTTGATCTCGAGCGAAACCAGGCTGCTGCTCTGGCAGGCGCGCAGGTAGACGGCGTGCATGTCGGCGCGGTGCGTGACCGCGTAGGGTTGGCCGAACGCCTCGAAGAAGCGCTCGTCGAGCGGGATGCGGGTGACCAGTTCGCCGGTGAGCGCGTCGCGCATCTCCTGGGCGCCCGGCCGGTGCGCGTCCGCCAGCATGGCCTCCTTGAGGCCGATGCGATCGAGCGCGCGAAAAATGTTTGGGCCGAGCTGAATGCCGGCGCCAAGCTCGCGGAAGTCGTCGGCCTGCTCGAACACCCGCACCGGAAAGCCTGCGCGCGCGAGCGCATAGGCGGCCACCAGGCCGCCGATCCCGCCGCCGGCGATGAGGAACGGCAGTTCGTCCGTCGTTGTCATGACCACTCCCGCGATGCCCATGTCCTTCTACGGCGATATTAAAAAATTAACCATGCCGGCGTGAAGTGGCGCGATGCGCAAGCGACCGCGGCGAGAGCGATGAGACGCCTGTGGGGGGCCCTGCTGAGCTCGATCGACGGCCTGTCATGGGCCGCGCGCCACGAGGTCGCCTTCATGCAGGAGCTGGCGTTGCTGGTCATCGCCGTGCCGGCGGCCTTCGCCGTGGCGAGCGCGGGCTGGACCCGCATCGCCCTCATCGGCTCGATCCTGCTCGTGCTGATGATCGAACTCATCAACACGTCGCTCGAAAAGCTGTGCGACCACGTTGCGCCCGAGCACAGCGAGGCGATCAAGGTCGTCAAGGACCTCGGCTCGGCGGCCGTGTTCGTGGCGCTGGCGCTGGCCGGGATAGTGTGGCTGTTCGCCGTGGCTGCCCTGGCGCGCTGAAGCGGTGTCAGGGCCGCGAGGGCAGCGCCTCGGCAGCCGACGCGTCGGCGGCAGCGGCGAGGTCCCGCTGCGGTGAAGGGTGAAACTGGCGCACGCCGGTGTCGTCGAGCGCGTAGAGCGGGTCGAGATCGAGGAGATGACGGTCCTCGATCGCGCCCATCCGGCGGTTGTCGAGGATGATCCAGCGCTCCTCCTGCCGCACCGCCAGCACGGCATGGGCGCTGAGGTCAGCCCGGTTGTGCGTGATCAGGATGCGCAGATCGGCCGGCGCCACGCCCGCTTCGCGCAGCGCGAGGAACTTGGCGATGGCGTAGTCCTCGCAATCGCCGCGCCCGCTCGCAAACGCCGCCAGCGGCGTCAGCCACACGTCGGGCGCGCCGTGCTGCTCGCTGTCGCTGGAATAACGCAGCGCGAGATTGACAGCCTGCTGCACCGCGGCGAGCTTGCGGCGGCCGTCAAGCAGGCGCGCCTGCGCGATGATGTCGATCAGGCGCTGCGCCGAGGCGGTGCAGGTCGCGGGCTCGGCGCGGCAGCGCGCAAGCTCTGCGGCCTCGCTCGCGAGCGCGTCGGCGAGCGCGCGCCATTTGATCCAGAGCGGGCCGGCGGGGGCGAGCGTGGTCGAGCCGCCGAACGGTTCGCCGCTGCGCACGATGAGTGACCACCGAATGGCGTCCATGCGCACGAGCTGGGCCTCAGCCGGGCCGAGAGCGGCGGCGCCGAAGAGCAAGGCGAGGATGGCGCCGGAGCGGGCGCGCCCGAGGAGCCGCATGCGTGACGTCCCTGTCCGGGACGCCGGTTGAGCAACCCCGTCCCGTGGTTTCGGGAGGAGTGTGAGGTGAGGATTGCTACGGCTCGGTTAAGCCGCGGGCCGGGACAGCCGCCGGCCGCCCCGCCGGTGAAGGAATCGTAATCGCAATCGCTTGAATGCGACCGATGGGGCCCCGCCAACGGCGCCTGCGAGCGGCCCCGCCAACGGCGCCATCACCGGCCCGTCGCGTCCCTATCACGCCCGGCGGGCCAGGGGGTCGGCGGCGGCCTGCAACAGCGCGATCATGTCGTCGGTGGAGCGCACGTCGCCAAAAGTCTGGATAAAGTTGACGAGCGTGGCGATGTGCTCCTCGTCGGTGCGCGCCGCGTTGGCGTCGGATACCATGAAGGTCTTGAAGTCGAGCATGGCGGCGTCGCGCGCCGAGGATTCGCAGCACACGTTTGTCAGCGTGCCGACGATGACGACGGTGTCGATGCCGCGATCGCGCAGCGTGCGGGTGAGATCGCTGGCGCTCGGCAGGAACGCGCTGTAGCGGTTCTTGGCCACGAAGAGGTCGCCCGGCGCCGGCTCCATTTCGGGCCACAGCGCGTGGCCCTCGCTGCCGGGCCGGACGCTTTCGAGCACGCGCGCGCCGGTTGCCGGCGACAGCAGGTTGTCGAGCACGAGCGACCATTCCTCGCGCCGCGCGACCGTCATCTGCACCCACACGACGAGCCCGCCGGCTGCCCGCATCGCGCGCGCCAGCCGGTTGACGTTGGGCACGATCTCGCGCGCGAGCGCAACCTCGACCGCCGCGCCCGGCGCGCAGAAGACGTTCTGCATGTCGACCGCCACCAGCGCGCTCGTGCGCGGATCGATGCGCTCGAAGGGGTGCAGGCGCCCGCGCCGAAACACGACGCGATCGACGATGTGCGAGGGTAGTTCGGTCGGATGCATGGATCTCTCCCGGGCCAGCGCGCCGCCCCCAGAAGCGTCGCCGCTTCAGGGTCGATCGGCGTCACGTCGTCGCGTGATGTCTTCGAACCGGCGCGTCATCTTGCCCGCGAAGTCTGCATCTTTTCGCGCATCGGCGCCAGCCGCGCCTTGCACCTCGCGCCGGCGGGCTGGACACGCGCGGTTTGGTGAGCCCGCTGGGACTCGAACCCAGGACCACTTGATTAAAAGTCAAGTGCTCTACCGACTGAGCTACGGGCTCGCGTTCGCGCCGGCGTTCGGCAAGGCGAACGCCGTCCGGCTGTGTAGGAGCGCGCTCCGAGCCGGTCAAGCGCCTCACTTTTGCGCGCCTTCGCGCATCTGCTACGGTCCGCCGCCCGGGCCGATCATCGCCGCGCGGCGCGCTCAGAAAAGGTCCGCCATGCCGATCGTCAACCGCATCAGCGACCTGCACCCCGAGATCACGCAGTGGCGGCGCCACTTGCACGCGCATCCCGAGCTCCTGTTCGAGGTTCACCGGACCGCTGCTTTCGTCGCCGAGAAGCTCACGGTCTTCGGCTGCGACGAGGTGGTCGGCGGCATCGGCCGGACCGGCGTGGTCGGCGTCATCCGCGGCAACAGGCCGGGCGGCAAGGTCATCGGCCTGCGCGCGGACATGGACGCGCTGCCGATCGAGGAGGCGACCGCGCTCGCCTACCAGTCGACGGTGCCCGGCCAGATGCATGCCTGCGGCCACGACGGCCACACCGCCATGCTGCTGGGGGCCGCGAAGTACCTTGCCGAGACGCGCAATTTCGCCGGCACGGCGGTGCTCGTGTTCCAGCCGGCGGAGGAGGGCGGCGGCGGCGGAGCCGCCATGGTCGCGGACGGCCTGATGGAGCGGTTCGGCATCGATGAAATCTACGGGATGCACAACTACCCCAATCTGCCCCTCGGCCAGTTCGGCCTGCGCGCGGGAGCCATCATGGCGTCGGCCGATACGCTGACGATCGACATCGAGGGCGTCGGCGGCCATGCCGCCCGCCCGCACCTGTCGGTCGACACCGTGTTGGTGGGCGCTCAGATCATCAACCAGATCCAGTCGATCGTGGCGCGCAACGTCGATCCGCTCAAGGCCGCGGTGGTGTCGATCTGCACGTTCCACGCCGGCACCACCGACAACGTGATCCCGCAGACCGCGCAGCTTCGCGGCACCGCCCGCAGCCTGACGGCCGAGGTGCGCGACCTGTTGGAGCGCCGCCTGCACGAGGTGGTCGAGGGCACCGCGCAGCTTTACGGCGCCAAGGCGCTGCTCACCTACAAGCGCGGCTACCCGGTGCTGAGGAACCACGACCCTCAGACCGCCTTCGCCGCCGAGGTCGCCGGCGAGATCGTGGGCAACGAGCGGGTCGACATCGACTTTCCCCCGGTGATGGGGGCGGAGGATTTTGCCTACATGCTGGAGGCGCGGCCGGGCGCCTTCATCTTCGTCGGCAATGGCCCGAGCGCGGGCCTGCACCACCCGGCGTACGACTTCAACGACGGGGTCATTGCCTACGGCACGTCGTACTGGGTGCGCCTCGCCGAGAAGGCGATGGCCGGCTGATCGCGCCTTGCCACCGCTGCCCGGTGTACCCGCGCTTCGGGCGCGGGCGTCACCTGCGGGCCAGGCGCGCCGGTCATTGCGCCGCCTCGATGCGGTTGTCCTTAGGCTTGGAGGCTTCGACCACCGCGGCCTTGGTGAGGGCCGGCCGCACAAGCTGAAGCACGCGCGCCTCGATGCCGCGCCAGAAGCCGAAGTCGTTGGTGCGCGAGCCTTCGAGCGCGGCGAGGGCGGCGGCCGCCAAGAACGGCAGGCTCTGGACGAGCAACACGTAGCCGAACAGGTTGACCTCGCGCACGCGCTCGTAGTTGGTCGCCAGCACGATCGCTGCGCCGAGCACGAGCAGCCCGCCGAGAATGGCTTCATAGAATGCCGGAAAGCGCTCGCGCGCGCGGGCCGCGCCGCCCTTGGCGGTGCGCACGAACGCAAGTCGGTCCCTGATCAGGCCGAACGCCACGGCGTGCGCAACCGTCCATTGCATGGCCATGGCCGCAAACATGGCCGCCGCCGCCTGGCCGAGGCGGACGGCGACGCGCGCCCGATAAAGTGTCACGGAATGCAGCAGCGAGACCGCGAACGCCGCGATGATCGGCAACGTCAGGATCTTGTCGGGAATGGCGATGCCGACAAAGGCGACCACCGGCACCCAGATCAAGTTGAGGAGCGCGACCGCCACGCCGATGGTGTCCGCGCCGAGCCAGTTGAGCCAGCCCATGGCGAACTCGCGCCGCTGGTCGCGCGTGAGCGCGCTGGTGCCCAGGAGCAACCGCCGCCCGTGCTTCTTGGCGATCTGGAAGCCGCCGTAAGCCCAACGGTGGCGCTGCTTCTTGTAGGCCTCGAATGTGTCCGGCAACAGCCCGTGGCCGTAGCGGCGGTTGGTGTAGTGGGCGAGCCAGCCGTGCTCCAGGACGGTCAGGCCGAGGTCGGTGTCCTCGCAGATCGTGTCGCTCGACCAGCCGCCGGCCATTTCCAGCGCGCGGCGCCGGACCAGACACATGGTGCCGTGCACGATGATGGCGTTGGCCTCGTTGCGCTGGACCATGCCGATGTCGAAGAAGCCGGCATACTCGCCGTTCATGGCGTGGTGCATCAGGCTGCGATCGCCGTCGCGATGGTCCTGCGGCGCCTGCACCAGGCCGACCTTGGGGTCGGCGAACACCGCGACCAGTTCCTTGAGCCAATCGGAACGCACGACGTAATCGGCGTCGACGACGCCGATGATCTCGGCGTCACCGGCGCTGTGGGCGAGCGCAAGGCGCAAGGCGCCGGCCTTGAAGCCCGCCAGGCCGTCCGCGCGCACGAACTTGAAGCGCTCGCCGAGCGTGCGGCAGTGCTCCTCGATCGGGCGCCAGTAGGCTGGATCGGCCGTGTTGTTGATGACGACCACGCATTCGAAATTGGGATAGTCGAGCCGCGCGATGGCATCGAGGCTCGCCTTGAGCATCTCGGGCGGCTCCATGTGCGCGGGCACGTGAATGGAAACCTTCGGCGCAAAGCCGGGCGGCGCCCACGGGCCGGCGGCCATCAGCCGCCGCGGCGGGGGCCCGAACAGGATCGTGGCCATCTCCTGCACGCGCGAGAGCGCGATCAGCACGAGCGGCACCAGCAGGACAATGCCGAGCACCAGCGCAATCAGCGCTCCGGTCACAAAATAATGGCTGTTGAAATAGTCGAACACCGCCGCCGCCCAGGCGCCGACCACGTGGGCGGAGGTGGCGAGGACGAAGACCTGGCCAAGCGTCGCTGCGGCGAGGGACAGGATCGGCAGTGACAGCAGCAGGCCGGTTGCGACCGCGATGCCGGCGAGCTTCCAGTGGTCGGCACTGGTGATGGGCCCGCTCCAGGCGAATTTCGGCTGGCGGCTGGCGTCGAACAGGCCCCAGTAGGAGCCGACGCTTCCCTCAAAAGTCTTCCAGGGCTGATCGAAGGCCTCGATGATGTTGTAGTCGATGCCGATCGCCTCGGCGCGCGCCACGAATTCGCGGATCACCGCCGCCTGCTCGGCGCGGCCGGGAACCGCTTGCTGGCGGTTGTAGCCCGCGCTGGGCCAGCCGAATTCGGCGATCACGATGCGCTTGCCGGGGTGGGCCCGGCGCAGCATGTTGTAGGCGCGAACGGTCTGGTCGACGGCCTGGTCGGCGGGCACCCCCTCCCAGTACGGCAGCACGTG
>DATBWJ010000308.1:0-5569 GCA_036514935.1 Xanthobacteraceae bacterium | reverse complement strand
CCGCCTCGACCGGGGTGAAGACGCCGCCATAAAGCCCGCCGAGCACGAGCAGCACCAGGAACGTGATCGGGCCGGCCTTGCGCAACAGCTCGCCCCGTGGGCGCTTGCCGGCGGGCTCGGCCGGCGCGCCGGCCTTGCCGCGCGCGTAGACCGCGCGCGGAAACCATTGCGCCATGATGAAAATCTGCACGCAATAGATCGCCGTGAGCACCAGGCCCGGCCCGATGCCGGCGATGAACATGGCGCCGACCGACTGCTCGGCGATCAGCGCGTAGACGATGAACAGCACGCTCGGCGGAATCAGCATGCCGAGCACCGAGGAGCCCGCGACGGCGCCCACCGCGAAGCGCGCGGTGTAGCCGTGGCGCAGCATTTCGGGCACGGACAGTTTTGAGAACACCGAGGCGGACGCGACCGACACCCCGGTGATCGCCGCGAAGATCGCGTTGGCGAGCACGGTGGCCATGCCGAGCCCGCCCTTGACCCGGCGCAGCAGGATTTGGCCGATGTCGTAGGCGTCGCGCCCCATGCCCGCGGCCGCCACCAGGTAGCCCATGAGCACGAAGGTCGGAATGGCGGCGAACACATAGCTGTTCACCGTGTCGTAGCTGGCCACCCACAAGAGGTTGAGCGCGATCATCGCGTTGCCCTTGATGACCCAGACGCCGACGAAGGAAATCAGCGCGAGCGTGGTGGCGATATGCAGGCCGAGATAGATCAGCACGAGCATCGCGCCCACCGAGATCAGCGCGATCTCGAACGCTTCCATCACCGCGACTCGCGCGCGGGTGGCGACAGGCCGCACAGGCTCAACAGGTTGCCGGCCGCAAGCAGGACGAATTGCAGGCCGAGCAGGCCGCAGCCGAGAAAGATGATCAACAGCAACGGCCATTCCGGAAAGGTGAAAATGTCGATGGTGCCGGTGTAGTAACCCGCCTCCCACGCCTCGCGCGCCCTGGGCCAGGCGCGGATCATGATCGCCGCCGCCACGCAGGCGCCGGCAACGTGGTAGGTGAGGCCAAGCACGCTGCCGAGGCGGGGGCTGCGCGTGGTGAGCCGCGTGTAGAACGCGTCGGAGCGGGTCATGCGGCCCGAGCGCAGGGTGTAGGAAATCTGCAGGTAGAGGACCGCCACCACCGACAGCGCGACCATCTCGGCAGTGCCCTTGATCGGCGCGTTGAACAGGTAGCGTCCGATCACGTCGGCGACCACGGCGAGCGTCATGGCGACGATCAGCAGCGAGCCGGCGGTGTTGCTCGCCACAATGATCGCGCCCACCGCCCGGTCGAGTGTGATCAGGGCTCGCATGAGAACGTGCGCTGCGATGTCAGGAGAAGACGGGCGGCGTCGCGGCCGCAGCCGCGGGCCGCCCGGACAAGGGTGCGCGCTATTCGCGGTCCCAGTGGCGCACGATGGGCTGCTTCTTCTCGCGCATGAAGTCCATCCACGCCGAAAGAATCTTGCTGCCGGGAAGCCCGGCCGCGTCCTCGCGCTTGGCCCAGGCCTGCGCCACGTTGGGCATCGCGAACGCCCAGGCCCGCCGGTCCTCGGGCGTCAGCGTAGTGACCTTCATGTTGTTCTCCTTGAGGCAGCGCTGCAGGCCCTGCTCGGAAGCCGCGATGATGCGGTTGTCGGTCTCCTTGGCCCACGCCTCGGCCGCCTCGCGCATCGCCGCCTTGACCTCGTCGGGCAGCTTCGCCCAGGTGTCCTTGTTGACGGTGATGAGCCCGTTCGAAATGCCGCCAAAATCCGCCTCGAGCCGGTAGGGGCCGATCTCGCACATCTTGAAGGCGGCGTAGGCCTGCTGCCACTGGACGAGGCCCTCGAACACGCCGGTCTGCATGGCGTTGTACTGGGTGGGCAACTCGGTGGACACCGGAACCGCGCCGGCGGCGGCGACCCACGGCTGGTTGGGGCCGACCGCCCCGATCTTCATGCCCTTGAGGTCGGCGAAGCGCTTGACCTCACGCTTGGTGAACAGCACGTAGTTGTCGGCCACCCCGCCGGCCTTGAGCGCGACCTGGTTGAATTTTTCGATCTGCCCGCCCATCTCGGGGAATTTCGCCATCAGGTAATTCATCCCCTCGGTGACGACGCGCAGGTCCTTGGTGACGAACGGCGTGTTGTAGCCGATCTGATAGAGCGTCATCTTGTCGGGAAACAGCGGACCCGGCACCATGCCGACGTCGCCGAGGCCGGTCTGCACGCCTTCGAGCTCGCCGCGCACCTTGACCACCGTGCCGGAGAAGCCCTGCACCCAGGCGATCTTGTACTTGCCGGTGCGCGCGAGCAGCTCGTCGACCTTCGGCACGAACACGGTGGCCGCCGTGCCCACCGGCGTGAACGCCGGCGCGTTGCCCGAGATGATGGTGAGCTTGAAGGATTGCTGCGCCCCGGCCGGCCACGCCGCCAGCGCGGCGAGCGCCAACACCGCCACGCCGATCCTCGCATGAGTTCGCTGCATGATGACACCCCTCCCTGGAAGTATTGACGCCCCTCGCCAGCAGTATTGACGCCGCTTGCTGGAATTGCTTCGATCATGAGCGCAGCTCAAAACGGTTGCAAGGCGAAACAGCGGTGAGCAGCACCTGAGGGAGCCATCCGCGCTCCGGCCTCCCCATAGCGCCCCGCCCAGGCGCAAGTTACGAGAACGGCTCGATCCTGGCGAGCTTGACGTAGCCGCCCCAGTCCTTGACGCCCTTGGTGATCAGCTCGCGCGCCAGCTTCGAATTGCCCGGCAGCGCGTCCGACCCCGTATTGGCGAGGAACGCCTTGGTGTCCGGCGCGACCGCGATCTCGTTGAAGAGCGCCTCGATCTTGTCGAGGATCGGCTTCGGCGTGCCCCTCGGCGTGTGCACGGTCCACCACGAGAACAGATCGGTGTTGGTGATGCCGGCCTCGGCCGAGCCCGGAATGTCCTTGAGGGCCTGGACGCGTTCCTTGGTCGTCACCACCAGTGGCCTGAGCCTGCCGGCCTTGATGTGGGCGGCGCTGCCGGCGGGATCGATGTAGACGAAGGCGAGATTGCCGCCCCACAGGTCGCTCATCGCCGCCGCCGACTCCTTGTATTTCACCTCCACCGTGGTGAGCCCGAAATTCTGCTTGAACAGTTCGGCGCTCACCAGGCTGACGGTCGAGACCGAGCCGTAGGAGGCCTTGTCGCCCTTCTCCTTCAAATACTGCACGAGATCGGCGACGGACTTGTGAGGGCTGGTGCCGGCGACCGTGAGGATGAACGGCAGCTTGAACAGCGTGGTGATGTGCTCAAAATCGTTGATCGGATCGAACGACAGCTTGCTATAGAGGTGCGGCGCGATCGCCAGCAGATTGGCCGGCGCGATGTAGATCGTGTAGCCGTCCGGCTTGGAGCGCGCGACGTATTCATTGGCAATGTTGCCGAAGGCGCCGACCTTGTTCTCGACGACGACCGTCTTGCCGATCGCGTCCTGCAGCTTCCTGGCGTAGAAGCGCACCATGATGTCGGCGCCGGTGCCCGGCGGGAACATGCAGATGGCGTGAATCTCGCGCGCCGGCCAGGCCTCCTGCGCCAGGACCTGCGTCGAGACGGCAGGCGCGAGCGCGGCGGCAACGGACGACACCAGCAATTCGCGGCGTGACAGCATGACTCCCTCCCCGTTTGCGCATGATCATCGCGCCATCCTAGAGCGTTTTCAGTTTCTATGGAAACTGAAAGCGCTCTAGATTTTTGCGTGGTCGCATTTTCGGACGGAAAACCGGATTCCACTTTTCCTGAAAATGCTCTAGCCGCGGCCGGGCGCGCTTGAAACCATGTTTCGCAACTTTGCCAGCCCCGTCGCCCCGCCAACGTGATTGTGTAACAGGCGCGCTCGCTCCATATACTCGCGGGCGCAATGGTGCGAGGGCGCGATGGGCGCTTGCTGCGAAACGGGCGTGTTCGAGGGCCGCTCGGCCGACTACCGGCGGCGGCTGTGGCTGGTCATCGCCATCAACGCCACCATGTTCGCGGTGGAGATGCTGGCCGGCGCGCTCAGCGGCTCGCAGGCGCTGCAGGCCGACGCGCTCGACTTCCTCGGCGATTCCTTCACCTACGCAATCAGCTTGGCGGTGATCGGGGCGGCGGCGCCCGTGCGCGCAGGGGCGGCGCTCGCCAAGGGCGCGAGCCTGACGCTGATGGGCCTGTGGGTGTTCGGTTCAACCGCCTATCACGCGCTCGTTCTCGGCGTGCCGCGCGCCGAGGTGATGGGCGCGGTCGGCCTTCTCGCGCTCGCCGCCAATCTCGCAAGCGTGCTTGTGCTGATGAAGTACCGCGCGGGCGACGCCAACGTGCGCTCGGTGTGGCTGTGCTCGCGCAATGACGCGATCGGCAACCTCGCGGTCATGCTGGCCGCGCTCGGCGTGTGGCTGAGCGCGACGCGCTGGCCGGACCTGATCGTGGCCGCGGTCATGGCCGGCCTGTTCCTCTATTCGTCGATGCAGATTTTGCGCCAGTCGCTGCGCGAACTGCGCGCGCTCGCGCCGGCCGAGTGAGGGGGAGAGCCGCAAGCGCGGCCGCGCGTGCGGAAGCCGTAGGGCGGGCAAAGGCGCGCGCCGAGCAGCTTTGCAACGCGCGGGCAAGATCGTGCGCGCGCCGTGCCCACACGGCAATTACACGACAGACGACTTTGCCCACCCTACTCGTCCGTTCCGCGTCGCCGTTTCAGGCCCGGGCGGGGCGGCGCACCGTCGGCGGCACCTGCCCCGGCCACTCGACGATGTGGTCCTCGAGCGCCTCCTCGGGCACGTCCTCCTCCGACGCCGACACCCGCGAGCGCACCGAGATGCCGGCGCTGTGCACGGTCTCGGGATCGCCCGACACCAGCGGGTGCCACCAGTAGAGGTCGCGGCCTTCCGCCAGCAGCCGATAGGCGCAGGTCGGCGGCAGCCAGGTGATCTGCGAGACATTGTCGGGCGTGAGCCGCAGGCAATCCTCCACCAGCTCGCTGCGGTGTTCGTAGTCGCGGCAGCGACAGCTCACGCAGTCGAGCAGCCGGCACCCCACGTCGGTGAAGTAGATGCGGCCGGTGTCCTCCTCCTCAAGCTTGTTGAGGCAGCAGCGGCCGCAGCCGTCGCACAGGCTCTCCCACTCCGCATCGCTCATCTCGGCCAGGCGCTTGCGCCGCCAGAACGGCTCTTCCATGGACACACCCTCGTGAGCCTCTTGTAGAGGGTCCGGGGCGGCCGGGCGAGCCCGCCGGCGGCGGCCGGCGCCGGCCGCGGGCGCCGCCTTAGCACTCCCGTTGACACGGCGATCCCGCGCCCATTGGCCCGCGCCGGCGCATCCGTTAAAACACCTACCAGCAGCGGCGATTCCCGCGCCGTAACCGGGGTGAAACCTCCCGGCCCCATCATGTCGCGGGCGGCGGCAACCGAGGCAGGCGTGCGCGAGATCTTTTCCGGCAGCGAAGGATGGCGGGTTCGCCTGAAGCGGCGCCTGCTCGACCTCGACGCGCGGGTCGACTTCGGCCTGTTCCGGAGCGGCAGTTTTAGCCGCGAGCTCTACGAGCGCTTCTCCGACGCCATGGACCGCTTCCACGTGGCGGGCTGGCGG
>DATBWJ010000307.1:0-2422 GCA_036514935.1 Xanthobacteraceae bacterium | reverse complement strand
GGCGCCGGCTGACAAGGCGGCTGCCGGCGATTCGGTGTTCGCCCGCGCCCGCGCGCGGCTCTGCCTCGACGTGCCGGCGGGCCTGACCGATCCAAGCGCACCGGCAATTCGTGGCGACCTCGATCTCGATCCGGCGATCTGGGAGCGGGCGGGGGTGGCGGCCACGCGCCCGGCCGCCGTGCTGGTCGGCCTGGTGGACCATTCGCGGCCGGCGGTATTGCTGACCCAGCGCACGTCCGATCTGCCCAATCATCCTGGGCAGATCGCGTTTCCCGGCGGCAAGATCGACCCCGGCGATGACACGCCCTTGGCCACCGCGCTACGCGAGGCGCGGGAGGAAATCGGACTGGACCGCGGCCTGGTGGAGCCGATCGGCTACCTCGATCTCTACCTGACGTTTTCGGGATTTCGCATCGTGCCGGCGGTCGCGCGCATCGCGCCGGGCTATCGCCTCAGCCTCAACCGCTCGGAGGTCGCCGAGGCGTTCGAGGTGCCGCTCGATTTCCTGATGACGCCCGCCAACCACCAGCGCCACAGCCGCGAGGACCGCGGCGTCACCCGGCATTATTACGCCATGCCCTACCGGGAGCGCTACATCTGGGGCGTGACCGCCGGTATCCTGCGGAATATGTACGAGCGGATTTATGGAGGATGACCGGCCTCGACGCATTAGAGTCGTCGGCCTCGACCGGCGATCCTTCCGCCGCGTCGAACCCGCGATGGATTGCCCGGCCGCGCCGCAGCGCGGCGACTCGGCAATGACGGCATTGACATGATCCGCCCGTTGTTCACCGAGATTGCGCTGTTTTTCACGCCGTTCGTGATCTACGCGCTGTTTCTGTGGGCGACGCGCGCCGGCGTGTTCGACGCCGCGTCGTGGTCGCTGCCGACACTGGCCTGGCTGACGATGGCGGCGCTGTCGCTCATGATCATCAGTTTCATGCTGCTCGCGGAATTCTCCGGCGCGCCCCCCGGATCGGTCTACGTGCCGGCGCATATCGAGGACGGCCGCCTGGTGCCGGGGACGGAGAAGTGACGGTGCCGCCCGCCCTGATCGAAACCCTCGGGCTCGATCGCGGCCCGCTGGCGCGGCTGCTTGCCGTGCTCGACGGCGCCGGCGAGGAGGCGCGCCTGGTCGGCGGCGCGGTGCGCAACGCGCTGCTCGGATTGGCGCCGGGCGACGTCGATATCGCGACCACGGCCACGCCCGAGGAGGTCATGCGGCGCGCCGCCGCCGCCCGATTCAAGCCGGTGCCAACCGGCGTCGAGCACGGCACCGTCACCGTCGTCGTCGACGGCCAGCCGTTCGAGGTCACGACGCTGCGCGAGGACGTGGAGACCTACGGCCGCAAGGCGAGAGTTGAGTTCGGCCGCGACTGGCGGCGCGACGCGGAGCGGCGCGACTTCACCATCAACGCGCTGTCGGTTGCGCGCGACGGCACCGTGCATGACTATGTCGGCGGTCTCGCCGACCTCGCGGCCCGCCGCGTGCGCTTCATCGGTGATCCGGCACGGCGCATCGCTGAGGACTATCTGCGCATCCTGCGCTTCTTTCGTTTCCACGCCGACTATGGCGAAGGGGCGCTCGACCCAGAGGGGCTGCGCGCCTGCATCCGCGCGCGCGGCGGCCTGGACTCGCTCTCGCGCGAGCGCGTACGCATGGAAATCGTCAAGCTGCTGGTGACTCGCCGTGTGTTGCCGACGCTGGTGGTGATGGCAGAGACCGGCATTCTCGGCGCGGTGCTCGGCGGCGTGCCGCAACTCGCGAGCTTCGCCAGCATGATCAAGGTCGAAACAGCGGCTGGCCTCGCGGGCGATCCCACCCGCCGGCTCGGCGCGCTCGCGGTGTTGGTCATCGAGGATGCGGAGCGCCTGCGGGAACGGCTGCGGCTGTCGAACGCCGAATTCGAGCGGCTTTACACGATGGCGGATGGCTGGTGGCGGGTTGCGCCGGGCGATGTCGCCGGGCGAGCACTGCTTTATCGGCTGGGCGCGCAGCGCTTTGTCGACCGCGCCCTGCTGGCGTGGTCGCGCGCTAATGCGGGCGCGGCGGATGCGGCATGGCAGGAAATGGCCACCTTGCCCCAACGCTGGGCCGCGCCGAGGTATCCGCTCAGGGCCGCCGATTTCACCGCGCGCGGGATCGCCTGTGGGCCGGCTCTCGGCGCGGCCTTGGCGGCGGCCGAGGAGGCGTGGATCGCGGCGGGGTTTCCAATGGCTCGCGACACGCTCGCTCACATCGCCGATGAAGCGGTGCGCAAGAGCGGCGCACGCTGAAGCACCCCTGAAGCGAAACGCATTCAGATCGAGTCGTTCGCGGTCATTGCGAGGCGGGCGTGCGGGTGGCCTACAGTAGCTACCTAGGGCGCGTGGTGGTGCAGCCGTTGGCATTTAGCGTGGTGCGAATGTCCGCCATCGCCCA
>DATBWJ010000306.1:0-6543 GCA_036514935.1 Xanthobacteraceae bacterium | reverse complement strand
CACCCTCGCCACGGCCTATCAGCCGATGGTCCAGCGGATCGTGGACGGCCAGCCGACGTACCGTGAGTTCGGTGCGTGGCCGACGCATGCCGCGCCCGACCAGAACCTGATCGAGGCGGCCAAGAAGGGCTGCCCGGCCATCGTGAGCGCGTTCCTGGCCAAGGGCGCCGACGTTCATGCGCGCGACGCGCGCGGGGCCACGGCGCTCATGTGGGCGGTGGTGCGGCGCGTGCCGGAGAGCGTCGAGCTTCTGATCGCCGCCGGCGCGGACCTTAACGCGCGCGACCGCGACGGCATGACCGCGCTCACGCTGGCGCGCTCGAAGAACCTGCCGGCGATCGCAGAACTCCTGGCAGCGGCCGGCGCCAGCGAGTAGCCGGTTCTGACGCAGCGCATGTGACACCGGCGGCGTGGGCTTGTTGCAAAACGCTCGCACTGGGCGAGCAACGCGACTTGCATCGGACCGTTGTCCGCGGTGCCGCATTACGCTCGCGCGGACAATCGCCCCGTCCGCGAGAGCGGCGATTTGCCGCGGACCGCGGCACCGTTCTTAGCCCCGCCGCCGGAGGACGAACAAGCCAGGATCGGAACGCTTGAACAACATGCCGGGCGTCTGCCGCGCCCTCGAAATATGCGTTGCCAAACAATGCAACATATTAAATTATGAATATACGATGGTCGGGGCTCCTGGCACGGACTGACGGGCGCACACGCGACGAGCTTCGGCTTTCAACGCGTCTCACCTGACACAGTTGCGGTTTCCAGGCTCACCCAGGCGGGGCGGGGGCGAGCGTTTCCTGCATCAGACCGTCGCGAGCATACGGGCATGCCGCCACAGGCTCATGACCTGGGGTGGGCGAGACCGCATTACAAAAGAACAATCGACTCGGGCACAGGGGGTTAACGTCATGGTCTACACGCGAAAGCACCCAGCTTTGTTCATCATCGGGCTCCTGCTCCTGGTGCATGGAGCCCTCATCGCTGGCGGCTACATGGGCGGAGTTCAGAAGTACCTCAACATCGCCCGCGCCGCGGGCGAGATGACCAATTTCAGCTACATTTTCGGCGCCGTCGCCGTCGTGGCCGGATTGTGGCACTGGTTCGGCAGCCACCGGGAAGGCAACCTCGACTACTACTCCTCGTCCATCGCCGGCGGCATCTTCATCCTGTTCGTGGCGATGATCGTGAAGTGGTATCTGGACCCGTGGGTGGGCGCTCTCAGCCGTGGGGTAGGACCGGTGATCCCCGGCGGCCGGTTCATCCACGACGTGTTCGGCCTGAACTACGTCGTGCTCGGAATCGTCGCGGGAATGGTCATCGTCAACGTCTTCAGCATTCCGGACTGGGCGCAGAACGGGGTGCGGCTGTCGCGGCTCGGCCTCAAGTCCGGCGTCATCCTGCTCGGCACGCTCTACAGCCTGGCCGAGCTCGCCAATCTGGGCCGGCTGTCGGTGGTGATGATCGGGATTTTCGTGCTCGGCTCGGTCGGCCTGGTGCTGGTGATCGGCGTGCAAAGAAAGATTTCGAACTCGATGGGCGGGGTGCTGTCGGCGGGCGTCGGCGTGTGCGGGGTGTCGGCGGCGGTGGCGGCGGCGCCGGTGGTCAGGGCGCGCTCGGAGGAGATCGCCTACACCATCGGCACCATCCTGGTGTTCGGGGTGATCTGCATGTTCATCTTCCCGGTCATCGGGCACATGCTGAACATGGGCTATATCCAGTTCGGAGCCTGGGCGGGCACCGGCATTCTCAACTCGGCGCAGGTCGCCGGCGCCGCGCTCGCTTTCCAGCCGGCCGGCATCGAAACCTTGAAGGTCGCCGAGATATTCAACATCACCCGCGTGCTGTTCCTGCCGATCATCGTGCTGTGGCTTGCGGTCTGGTATGTGCGCCGCGAGACCGCCGCAGGAGAAGTCGGCGTCCAGCAGGTGGATACGACCCGGGTCATCTTCGAGAAGTTCCCGGTGTTCGTGCTCGGCTTCATCCTGATGTTCGCGCTGTCCTCGACCGGCATCTTCGCGCCGGCCCAGCACTACCAGGGCAGGTACTTCGACAACACCAGGGTCGCCGCCGCTCGGATGCTCAACGACAACGAGGTGGCGACGTTGAGGACGGAATCCTCCAAGCTGCAGCGCGAGGATCAGAAGGGCGCGCTCAACCGCCTCATCGAGAACAAGAAGCTCATGAGCATCGACGACGACGACGTGCTGCGCGGCGTCGTCAATTCTGGCGCACTGTCAAGGGACGCCAATGCCGCGCTGCGCAAGGCGCACAACGCGGTCTATCACACGGCGCCGATGATCGCGGCGTTCCGCGATTGGATCACGTGGCTGTTCGCCTTCGGCCTCACCGGGCTGGGGATGCAGATCACCATGGCCGCCATGCGCCAGGCCGGCGGCGAGCCGCTGGTGATCGGGAGCACGGTCGGCGTCGTCAAGGCCGTGCTGTCGCTCATTGTCGTGCTGCTGTTCGTCCGCGAGACGATCTGAGATCGGGGGAGGAAAACCATGGCCGACAAGAAAAGCCAGGACATCGACCTGCACACCACGGAGACCGGCTTCCGGTATCACCGCGGCTCCGCGCTGTCGATCTTCAAGAGCGACCGCTACGAGGACTTCATCGCGCTGGCATGCGCGCTCCTGATCGCGCTCGGGGTCTTTCTGCTTCTTAGATAGGCCACGGCGCCACGATCGTGGACCCGGCGTTCGCGCATGCAACGCCGGGACTTTTTTCGCCGCGCCGGTCGGAGCGCGGCCCGCCGCGCGGCGGGGGCCGAGCTTGCGGACGGTCGAGATGAGAGCTGCGCACGCGATCCTTCTGGGGAGCCACGGCACGGCCGGCGCGCGCGCCGCGGAACGGGCGGCCTTCGATCTGTGCGCGCGGGAAGGCCGCCTGCACCAGCTCGTCGTCGTCCCCGACTTCTGGAAGGGAATGCTGGGCGACGATTGGCTGAACAACGCGGCCGTGCACGAGCGCTTCGGGCGCTATGTCGAGAGCCAGATCGAGCGCGAGATCGCCGAGCATGTGGCCGAGGTCGCGGCCGAGGCGAAGCGGCGCGGCCTCGGCTACTCGTGCGAGCTGCGGCTCGGGCGGCCGGCCGAGTGTTTGGCTGCGGCAGCGGCTGCAGGGACATACGAGCTCGTTGTGATCGGCTCACGGCGACCGAAGGGAACGCCCGGCTACCGCTCGCGGCTCGTGGTCGAGACGCTGATTGCGGCGCTCAAGATCCCGCTCCTCGTGGTGCCGCACCCTGATCGATGAGCGAGGAGCGACGCGAGGACGCGGCCTGGGTCCGCATTGCCACCAAACTTTCTCCGGCGGCGCTCGCCGCCTTCTGCCAGGACGGCGAGCGATTGCTGCGCATCAATTCCCTGTACGAGTTCGAGGACTGGCGGCCGCACGGCGACGGTCGCTTCTTCATGCGGCTGCGCAACCTGAGCAACGGCCGCACAATCGAAACGCCGATTCGCCTGGAGCCGCGCCCCGACGGCCTGCGGATCGCCTACGAGGCCGGCATCAAGAGGGCGACCGAATTCCACGTCGAGCGCGCGAGCCCTGAGCGCGGCGAGGCGGGCGCCGCGCTCATCATCATCGACGACTACTCGGGCACGCCCGAGGCCGAGCGCCGCGCGCGGGCGGACGAGGTCGACACGAGCCTGCGCCAGTGGGGCGCGGACGTGCATCGCTACCTGCGCCAGTGGGCGCGCTGGTCGCACTTCGGCCCGTGGCGCTGGTACATGCGCCGCATCTGGCAGCCGATGAGGCCGATGGCGCGGCGCGTCACCTTCCTGCTGATCGTCATCACGCTTGCCGAATTCGCGGCCTTCCTGATGGTGATCGCGATCTTTTGGCTCGAACTCCTCCGCGTCGGGGAGGTGCTGTAGCTGCGCGGCCGGGCGCGCGCGGGTGCGCGCACGCTCGCGCAGTCGATGCCGGCCGGCCGCTGGAAACGAGTTGGATACGCGTTTGACTCGTGCCGGGCTCTCATATATAAAAAATTAGATATGTGGGCTTCCGAGCCTCGGTGCCGGGCAGCGCGGCGACCGATGCGCAAAGGAGCATCCAAGGGGGACCCTATGCCCACCTTCGTTCACACCGACAAGTGTGATGGCTGCAAGGGCGGCCAGGTCGCCGTCTGCATGTATATCTGCCCCCACGACCTGATGAAGCTCGACACCGCGCGCATGAAGGCGTTCAACCAGGAGCCGGACCAGTGCTGGGAATGCCAGTGCTGCGTCAAGGCGTGCCCGCAACAGGCGATCGAGGTCAGGTCGTTCCAGGACTGGGTTCCGATGGGCGGCGCCGTCATCCCGTTGCGCACCGACAGCGCAATCATGTGGACGATCAAGTTCCGCGACGGCGAGGTCAAGCGCTTCAAGTTCCCGAACCGCACCACGCCGGTCGACTCGATCGATCCCTATGGCAACAAGCCGCCGGCCGGGGACCTCGACAGCCCGTACCTGTTCACGGAAGCGGGCAAAACCCTTCCCACCATCTGAACGATTCTCGGCTCGATCCGATCGAGGACAGCGGATCGTCGCAGCCGACAGGCAAGACAGTACGAGCGGGGCTCTTCATGAGTGAGGCGACCTTCGGCAATCCTCAGATCGTCGAGTACAAGACGGACATTCTCATCGTCGGCGGCGGCATGGCAGCCTGCGGGGCGGCCTTCGAAGCGCGGCGCTGGGCGGGCGAGGACGTCAAGATCACGCTGGTCGACAAGGCCGCCATGGACCGCTCGGGCGCGGTCGCGCAGGGGCTGTCGGCGATCAACACCTATCTCGGCGAGAACTCGCCGGACGACTACGTCCGCATGGTCTCGGCCGACCTGATGGGGATTACCCGCGACGATCTCGTCTACGACGTCGGCCGCCACGTCGACGACACCGTGCATCTGTTCGAGGAATGGGGCCTGCCGATCTGGAAGCAGAAGGAGACCGAGGGCGTCGCGCTCAAGGACGGCGGCAAGCCGGTGCGCTCGGGCCGCTGGCAGATCATGATCAACGGCGAGAGCTACAAGCCGATCGTCGCCGAGGCGGCCAAGAAGGCGCTCGGCATCGACAACATCTTCGAGCGCGTCTTCATCGTCAAACTGCTGCTCGATTCCAAGGAACAAAACCGCATCGCCGGCGCGGTCGGCTTCTCGGTGCGCGAGGACAAGATCTATGTCTTTCGCGCGAACGCGATCATCATCGCGGGCGGCGGCGCGGTCAACGTGTTTCGCCCGCGCTCGACCGGCGAGGGCATGGGGCGCACCTGGTATCCGGTGTGGAACGCCGGCTCCACCTACGCCATGGCGGCGGAGGTCGGCGCCGAGCTGACGATGATGGAGAACCGCTTCGTGCCGACCCGCTTCAAGGACGGCTACGGCCCGGTGGGCGCCTGGTTCCTGCTGTTCAAGTCGAAGGCGACCAACGGCTTCGGCGAGGATTACGTCAAGAAGAACGCGCACATGCTCGCCGAGTTCGCGCCCTACGACACGGCGGCGGTGGTGCCGACCTGCCTGCGCAACCACGCCATGCTGCACGAGATGAAGGAGGGCCGCGGGCCCATCCTCATGGACACGCCGTCGGCCATGAAGGCGCTCGGCGCCAACATGACGCCGAGGGAGGCCAAGCATCTGGAGGCCGAGGCGTGGGAGGATTTTCTCGACATGTGCATCGGCCAGGCCGGGGTGTGGGCCGGCATGAACATCCGGCCCGAGGAGACCGCCTCCGAGCTGATGCCGACCGAGCCCTACCTGCTCGGCAGCCATTCCGGCTGCTGCGGCATCTGGGTGTCGGGACCGGAGGACCTCAACTCGCCGGCCGAATGGAAATGGGGCTACAACCGCATGACCACGGTCACTGGCCTGTTCACCGCCGGCGACGGCGTCGGCGCCTCTGGCCACAAGTTCTCGTCGGGCTCGCACACCGAAGGCCGCATCGCCGGCAAGAACGCGGTCCGCTTCGTGCGCGACCACAAGGGTTTCGACCCGGCGCTCAAGGGCGACATCAAGGCGATCGCCGAGGACATCTACCTGCCGGTGCGCAATTATTTCGAGCACAAGGACAAGACCACGGCCGAGGACGTCAACCCGCATTACATCCTGCCGCGCATGCTGCAGATGCGGCTGCAGAAGATCATGGACGAGTACGTGGCGGGCACCTCGACCTACTACCAGACCAACGGCAAGCTCCTGCAAATGGGCCTCCACTATCTCACCATGCTCAAGGAGGACTCGCAGAAGATGCGCGCCAAGGACCTGCACGAGCTGCTGCGCGCGTGGGAGAATTATCATCGGATCGTCACGGCCGAGGCGCATCTGCGTCACATCCTGTTCCGCGAGGAGACGCGCTATCCGGGCTTCTTCTATCGTTCGGACTTCCCCAAGCTCGACGAGGCCAACTGGAAGTGCTTCGTCAACTCGCGCGTCGACCCCGAGACCAAGGAATGGACCATGATGAAGAAGAAGCACGTGGACCTGGTCGAGAAACACTACGGCGGCGCGAAGCACTAAAGCAGGATGCCTTCGGACCAAGTCATTCGGGGTCATTGCGAGGCGGG
>DATBWJ010000305.1:0-4683 GCA_036514935.1 Xanthobacteraceae bacterium | reverse complement strand
AGGAGGCGCCGGCGACGTGGGTGATGCCTTCGAGCCGCACCCAGCCCTTCGAGCCGAACACCTGGAAGCTGAAGCCCGGCCCGGTCGCGGTCATGGTGCCGAGATAGCCCGACATGCCGTTCTTCATGCGAAAGAGGATCGACGTCGTGTCGTCGGAGTCGATCTCGACCACGCGCCGAAAGCTCTGGCAGAACACGTGGTCGATCTCGCCGCACAGGTCGATCATGCCGTCCACGGCGTGCACCCCCATGGGCGTGAGTCCGCCGCACGGCGTCTCATCGCGCTGCGCGCGCCAGTGCGACGGCTTGAGCAACAGCGCGTTGGGGAAGGTCATGGTCGCCTCGACGTGCAGGATGGTGCCGAGCTCGCCGCTGCGCACCCGCTCGCGCAATCTCGCCATCTCGGGATGAAACCGGCGATTGTAGCCAAGCCCGAGCGTGACGCCGGCCTTGCGGACGGCGGCGACCGCCTCCTCCGCCTCGTGCTTGGTCAGCGTGAACGGCTTCTCGCAGAACACGTGCTTGCCGGCCGCCGCCGCCGCGATCACCTGCGCGGCATGCAGGGAATGGGGGGTGGTCAGGATGACCGCCTCGATCGCCGGATCGGCGAGCAGCGCCTCGTAGCTGGCCGCGAGCCGCAGGCCCTTCGCCTTGACGAAGGCCTCGACCTCCCCCGACACGGTGCGGGTGGCCGCGGCGACGATGCGCAAAACCTCGCTGTTCTCGCCCGACTCCACGAGCGTCTTGCCCCACCAGCCGAGCCCGACAATGGCTGCGTTGATCATTCGGTCACTCCCGCTTTGCCGCCCGGCATCCGCAACTATGACTGCAAGACCAGCGAATAGCGCCCGTCTGCAGCGAGGCATTCGGCCTGCGGCAGGCCGAGCTCCTTGCGCACGATGTTCGTGCCGAGCACCAGCGACACCATCTTGTAGAAGGCGTGGCGCCGGTTCATGCCTTCGCGGCCCATGCCGCAGTCGGAGCTGATGACCAGGCGCTCGACCGGAATGTATTTGAGCGCGCGGCGAATGTGATCGGCGATCTCCTCCGGCCGCTCGATCTGGAGCGTGTGGTGGTCGATGACGCCGATGGCGATCTTCTTGCCGGTGATGACCTTGCCGAACGCTTCGAGATCCATCCCGCCGGCACTGCACGACTCGAACGTGATCACGTCGGCATCCACCTTGTTGAGCATGTCGAGCGCGGACTTGTAGCTCTGGACCTCGGCGAACATGCGTTGCTGGGAGGGATTGCCCCAGCAGGTGTGGCACCACACTTCAGTCTTCTGGCGCAGGCCCTTGACCGTTCTGTTGAACACTTCGACGCTGAAGGCGGGGTTGATCACGTCATCGACGATTTTGCGCACCGCCAGCAGATGAACCTGCGGCTCTTCCATCTGGATGACCTGGCAGCCGGCGTCGGCCAGATCATGCATCTCTTCGTTCAAGGCGTCGCTGATCGCGAAGATGCGATCCTTGACGTTCTTGTAGTGGCGATCGGCGGCGGCGAAGGCAACCAGTTCGGGAGTGATGGTGCCGAATTTGACCGGCTTCTTGGTCAGGCGCTGGGCGACCTTCCACATGGCCGTGTACTGCAGATCGCCGCGGCCGATCGCGCCGACGATTCCCGGCATGACGCGCGCTTCCAGATAGTCATGCAGGATATGGCCGCGCGGAAACGCGAGGCCGCCCTTGCCGGCCGGCGTGGGGCGGGGGTCGAAATGGTCGAAGCCGGCCATGTGGCGCATCGGATAGGCTGTCCAGCTCTGTCCGCCCACGTCCTGGTCGAAGTGGGCATCGCCATCGGTGACGATGTCGAGGCCGG
The DNA here is from genome assembly GCA_036514935.1 of Xanthobacteraceae bacterium. Taxonomy (GTDB): domain Bacteria; phylum Pseudomonadota; class Alphaproteobacteria; order Rhizobiales; family Xanthobacteraceae; genus DATBWJ01. The sequence goes on along the minus strand of DATBWJ010000305.1, from coordinate 2,860 downwards.
CAAGTTCCTGTTCGCGCAGATAGACCGACACCGCGTCCACATACTGCTCGCGGTAGGTGGAACTCGTCATCGCCTCCATGAAGCTGCGCATGCCAAGATTTTCCGTGTACCACGTCGGGCGCGGCAGCGAGCCGGTGATCGTGGTCGCAAGCATGATGTCTTTCGTGGCGCGAAGCATCGCGGGTCTCCTTGTTGCGTCTCGCAATCGCCCGGCGGAGTTGAGCGCGGCGCCGGCTGGGCTCGCTGTGCGGCGGGGACACATTGTCTGCCGTGTCGCCGCCCGTCAATCAACCCCGCCGGTTCGAGGGGGCGCGGCGCACCCGTGGCGAGGCCGCCGAGCCCTTGGCCAGGCGCACGCGTTCACCCGGCGCCCCGCCGGCTCATCCGTGCATCGCCACCACCACGCAGCAGATCGCCCAGAACAGCGGGTATTCACAGCCGCCGATGTTCCACAGCCACTTGCCTGCCGACACGCGATAGACCGCGATCGTCGCCACGCCGAGATGAATGGCGGCCACCGCCGCGGCATAGGTGGTGTAGATGCCGAAGATCAAGCCGATCGTCAGCACCGTTTCGATCGTGCCCGAAACGTACATCCACACCGCCGGCGGCTTGAACTTGGCCGCGATGAAGAACTCGAGCGCGGCGGGCACGAAGAACTTCCCAAGGATGTGGGGAATGAAGAACGCGCCGCAGATAATCCGCAGGATGTTGAACTCGTTGGTGAGATCGAAATTCTGGATGAGGCTTGACATGTGGCTGGCTCCCCTTGTCCCCGGCTCTAACATAAGCGGTTTTGCCCCGGCATGACCATGCCGGTCTTGACAGCCGCCGACTGGCCATCCCGCCGACAGCCCGCGCGAGAATGCCTGACGGCGCTCGCGCCAAGGGAGCGCGGCGCGCGCCCCGACCCGCCGTTGCCCGCGGATTCATTTGCGCGCGATGAGGTCGATGAGCGCCGACATGCCGGCATGCGCTGAGCCCTCGCGTATCATGCTGTCGTGCTCGCGAATTTCGAGCGAGGAGAAGTCTGCAAAGGATTCTTCGAGCAGCGCGCGGGTATAGAGATTGTCCGGCTCGGACGGACCGCCCGTCCCATAGGCCAACTGCTCCGGCCGATAGCCTTGCATGAGGAGCAAGCCGCCCGGCCTGAGCGCCTGTCTGATGCCGTCAAATATCTGCTTGCGCAGCGCCGGGCCGGCAAACTGAATGAAGATCGCCACGATGACGTCGAAGGCCGCGCTCGGCCAAGCCCAATGGGCGAGATCCACCTGCACGGTTTGAATGGTCACGCCGCGGGCGGCCGCAAGCCGGCGGGCCTTTTCGAGCGCGATGGGGGAGAAGTCGATCGACACCACCTTCAATCCCTGTTCGGCCAGCCACACGCCGTTCCTGCCCTCGCCATCGGCGATTGCGAGCGCGATCTCGCCAGCCTTGAGCCGGGGCGCCTGTTCCTTGAGGAACGAATTGGGCTCGGTGCCGAACAGATAGCCCGGCGCGGAATAGCGAGCGTCCCAGCGGGCCAGGTCGGTCATGGCGCTTTCGATCATCCGGTCAGGCGTGATTGCAGGTCGAGCCGGCCGTGTGACGACCGGTCGGTGCGCCCCGCGGGTTGGTGTCGAGACACCACTATGCCAAGATGCAATGCAAAATCGGATGCCCCTCGTCAAGCGAAAGCCACGCCAATGACGATCGAAGACAGCCGCGTCGATGCGATCCGGCACGCGCTCGCCGTCCGCTTTGGAGAGGAGTTTTCGGTCGACGCGAACCTCGCCGGCCTCGACGAGCTCGCCCGCATCGCCGGCCATCGCACGCATCGACGCTATCTCGACAGGCCGGTCGAGCCCGCGCTGCTGCGGCTCTTGTGCGCGTGCGCGCTCTCGGCGCCCTCGAAGAGCGACCTGCAGCAGTGCGACCTTCTCGTCGTGCGCGAGCAAGCCGTGCGGGAGGCCATCGCCGCTTTGCTCCCCGACCAGCCGTGGGTCCACCGGGCGCCGGCGTTCCTCGTCGTCCTCGCCAACGGCAAGCGGCTGAAGGACATCGCCGCGCTGCGCGGCAAGCCGTTCGCCAACGATCACCTCGATCAGTTCTTCAACGCGGCCGTCGATGCCGGCCTTGTGCTCGCGACCTTTTTGCGCGCCGCCGAGGCGGTGGGGCTCGGCTGCTGCCCGATCAGCGTCATTCGCGACCATGCGGCGAAGGTGAGCGAGCTTCTGGCGCTGCCCGAGCGCGTGATCCCGGTGGCCGGCCTGTGCGTCGGCTGGCCGTCCGAGCCCGGCCACATCAGCCCGCGCCTGTCGCTCGGCATGACGCTGCATACCGACCGCCACGCCGACGGCGATGTCGCCGCCCAGATCGACGCCTATGACCGCCGCCGCGCGGCCGTCCACCGCTACGCACAGCAGCGCGGGCGCGAGCGCTGGGGCGAGGCGGCATTCTACGGCTGGTCGGAGGACAAGGCGCGACAATACGGCGTGCCGCAGCGCGCCGATTTTGGCGCGTTCGTCCGCGCCAAAGGTTTTTGCCTCGATTAGATTCTGTTTGTTTTGGATGTCATCGCGAGGAGGCCGAAGGCCGACGAAGCGATCTTAAGGCCGAGGTGTTTTCTGCGCGAGATCGCTTCGCTTCGCTCGCAATGACAACGACCATAGGCGTGCAGCGATTCAACCTGAGGCAACCTTGCTCTTGACACCCTTGGGCTTGCGCGCGGACAGGGCGATGAAGGCGGCGCCGAGAGTGGTGGTGCGGCCGAGCCACGGGTCGAGCGGGGCCACCAGCCGCGCCGCCGCCGCGCACGGCGGATAGTAGACAGCGCCGCGCACCGCGGTCACGTCGAGGCCGGCGGCGCCGACGAGGCCGT
>DATBWJ010000304.1:0-4584 GCA_036514935.1 Xanthobacteraceae bacterium | reverse complement strand
GCTGTTCACCGAGCTCGGCATTGCGGTCGGAACGACCCAGCCGACAAACCTGCTCACGCAGAACGCCGTCTCCACCGGCCAGACGCTGATCATCACCATCAGCGGCAATCCGGCGCTCACCATCACGTTCGGAACCGGCGTCGGGCAGGTCTCCACCTTGGCCGAGCTCAACACCGCGCTCGCCGGCCTCACCGGCGGCATCGCCTCGGTCAACACCTCCAACGGCAACATGTCGATCAGCACCTCCGGCAGCAACACGATCAGCGTCACCGGCACGGCGACCCCGCTCGTGTTCGGCCTGCTCACGACGTCGGCGCTGCCGTCCAACCAGACCGTGGTCGCCAACGACCTCACCACGTTTCTGTCCGAATCGGTGGGCGGCGGCGCCATCACGGCCTACGACGTGTCGGGTTCGCCGGTGAACATCCAGCTCCGGTGGGCAAAGATCGACAGCGCCTCGCTCGGCAGCGGCCACACCGACACCTGGAACCTGTTCTACCAGACCAACTCGGTGGCGGCGGGCACCGAGCCTGCCTGGCGCAACGCCGGCTCCGACTTTGCCTTCGATGCGAGCGGCCAGATGAGTCCGGCCATCGCGACCCTGACGCTGGCGAGCGTGACCGTGGACGGAGTTCCGCTCGGCGACATCGCGCTGGTGTTCGGCACCGGCGGGCTCACGCAGTTCGCCGACCCCAATGGCGGCGTGCAGGTCAACCTGCTGCAGCAGAACGGCTATGCCGCCGGCGCGCTCCAGTCGGTGACGGTCAACGACAAGGGCCGCGTGGTCGGCGCCTATTCGAACGGCCGCAGCCTCGACCTCGCGCAGATCATGCTCGCCAATTTCAGCGGCGCCAACTTCCTCAAGCGCATCGACGGCGGCGCGTTCGAGGCGACCGACGAGTCGGGCGTGGCGATCTTCATCGGGTCGGGCAAGATCGTTGGCAGCTCGCTCGAAGGAGCGAATACCGACATCGCCGACGAGTTCACCAAGCTGATCGTGACCCAGCAGGCCTATTCCGCCAACACGCGGGTGATCTCGACCAGCAACCAGATGATCCAGGACCTCCTCAACATGCTGCGGTGACATCCGTGGCGGGCGAGGCGCACGAAGGCTGACCGGGGGACGCGGGCATGGGTCTTTCGCAGGCGCTCTCCGCCGCCGCCGCCGGCCTGCGGGTCACGCAGGCGGGCCTCTCGCTGGTCGCCGCCAACGTGGCGAATGCCGAGACGCCGGGCTACGTCCGCAAGACCCTCGCCCAGCAGACGACGTTCTCGGGCGATGCCGGCTTCAGCGTGCGCCCCGCCGGCATCGACCGCATGCTCAACCAGTACCTGCAGCGACAGTTGCGCACCGAGGGCTCGGGCGCCGCCTACGCCGACCTGCGCGCGCAGTTCTACGAACGGCTGCAGCAGATCTACGGCGACCCCGGCTCGGCGACCTCGCTTGAGACGCTCTACAACGAGTTCGTTTCCGCGGTGCAGGGGCTGACCGCGAGCCCGGCGGATTTTTCCGCGCGCGCGGGCGTGCTGAGCGCGGCGCAAGTGCTGGCCCAGCAGCTCAACCGCCTGACCGACGCCATCCAGGGCCTGCGCAGCGATGCCGAGCAGGCGCTCGCGGACGCGGCGCGCAGCGCCAACGAGGCGACGCAGCGCATCGCTCAGATCAACGAGCAGCTCGGCGCGCTCTCGGCCAACGACGCGGCGACCGCCGCGCTGCTCGACCAGCGCGACCAGTACGTCGACGCGCTTGCGCAACTGATGGACATCCGGGTCAGCGAGGGCGTCGCCCACCGGATCGAGGTATTCACCAGCTCCGGTCTTGCGCTGGTGGGGGCGAAGGGCTCGGTGCTCTCGTTCGATGCCCAGGGCACGATGACGCCGACCGCCCAGTGGAGCGCCGACCCCGACACGCGCGGGGTAGGGACCCTCCTGCTGGTGGCCCCGACCGGCGGCAGCCTCGACCTGTTGGCGGACAACGCGATCCACTCGGGCCAGATCTCGGCCTATGTGGAAATGCGCGACCAAGCCCTCGCGCAGGCCCAGACCCAGATCGACGAATTCGCCGCTGCGCTTGCGCGCGCGCTGTCGGAGCGCCGCCTCGCCGGCACCGCCGTCGCCGCCGGCGCCCAGGCGGGCTACGACATCGACGTCGGCGGCTTGTTGGCCGGCAATTCGGTTTCGATCACCTATACCGACGCGATCTCGACCCAGCGCACGGTGACGATCATGCGGGTCGATGATCCCGCCGCGCTGCCCTTGTCCGACGCGGTGACGCTGGACCCCAACGACCGGGTGATCGGCATCGACTGGTCGGGCGGGCTTGCAGCGGCGATCGGCCAGCTCAACGCCACGTTCAACGGCCTGCTCCAGTTCTCCAACCCGTCGGGCAGCACGCTGCGCGTGCTCAACGACGGCGCCGGCATGTGCGAGGTGGACGCGGTGTCGGCGACGACGACCGCCAGCGCGCTGTCCGGCGGCTCGCTGGAATTGCCGTTCTTCCTCGATGGCGGCTTTCCCTTCTCGGGCGCCATCACCAGCATCGGCTCCCAGACCATCGGCTTGGCCGGGCGGATCGCGGTGAACGGCGCGCTCATCGCCGATCCCTCCAAGCTCGTCGCCTACCAGTCCTCGACGCCGAGCGGCGATCCCGCGCGGCCGACCTTCATCTACGAGCAGCTCACCTCCGCGGCGCTCACGTTCTCGCCGCAGACCGGCATCGGCGCCTCGTCAGCCCCCTATGTCGGGCCGCTTTCGGCCTACCTGCGCCAGGTGCTGAGCCAGCAGGGCGACGCCGCCGTCGCCGCCAAGAACCTCAGCGACGGCCAGGGCATGGTCGTCGATGCCTTGCGGCAGCGGTTCGCCGACGAGTCCGGCGTCAACATCGACCAGGAGATGACGAACCTGCTCCTGCTGCAGAGCGCCTACGCCGCCAACGCGCGCGTGCTCGCCACCGTGCGCGAGGTCATGGAGTTATTGCTGGGGATCTGATCGGCCATGAGCATCACGGGCATCGGCGGCCGCAGCGGGCTGCAAATCCAGTCGCTGGTCGAAATGCGCCGGCAACTCGACGATCTGCAGCGTCAGCTCGGGACGGGAAAGAAGGCCGACAGCTATGCCGGCCTCGGCCTCGCGCGCGGGCTCACCATCGGGTTGCGCGGGCAGCTTGCCGCCATCGGGAGCTTTGACCACACGATCACGGTTCTCGGCGCGCGGCTGAGCGTGGCGCAGACCGTGCTGGGCCAGCTCGACGAGCTCGGCCACGCCGTCAAGCGCATGAGCGTCACATCGACGTTCGTCATCGATCAGTCGGGTCAGACCGCCGACCAGCGGACGGCGCTCGGCTACCTCGATCAGATGATCGGCGCGCTCCAGGTGCGCGTGGGCGATCAGTATTTGTTCTCCGGCAAGAGCCCGGACCAGCCCCCGGTCGCGGGCACCAGTCAAATTCTCGACGGTCAGGGCGCGCGCGCCGGCCTGCGGCAGATCATCGCCGAGCGCGCGGCGGCCGATCTCGGCGACGGTCTCGGCCGGCTCGTGATCCCGGCACCGGCCGCGGCGACGGTCTCGGTCTCGGAAGACGCCGCCTCGCCGTTCGGCCTCAAGCTTGCCGCGGTGGCCTCGACGCTCACCGGCGCGATCGTCACCGGGCCGGCCGGCGATCCCGCCAGCCTCTCCATCGATCTTGGCGCCGCGACCCTGGCCGACGGGGATGCGATCAGGATCAGCTTCGATCTGCCCGATGGAACGAGCGAGGATCTGACGCTCGTGGCGACGACGGCCGCGAGCGCCGGGCCCGGCCAGTTCACCATCGGCGCGACGGCCGACGCCACCGCCGCCAATCTGCAGGCCGCGCTCGCCGCCGCCGTCGGCACGCTTGCCGAGACCTCGCTCTCGGCCGCCTCGGCGCTCGCCGCCGCCAACGACTTCTTCAACATCGACGACGCCAACGCACCGCGCCGGGTGGCGGGGCCCCCGTTCGAGGCCGCGACCGCGCTCCTCGTCGGCACCAGCGCCGACACGGTGTTCTGGTACACCGGCGAGGCCGGCAGCGATGCGGCGCGCATGAGCGCGCTCGCGCGCGTCGATGCGTCGGTCACCGTGAGCTGCGGCCTGCGGGCGAACGAGCCGGCGATCCGCGGCGCGCTCGCCAATTGCGCGGTGTTTGCGGCGCTGACGTTCTCGCCGAGCGATGCCAACGGCAGCGCGCGCTATGCCGCGCTCGCGCGCCGGGTCGCCGCCAACCTCGACGAGCCGCCGGGCACGCAGAAAATCTCAGACATCGGCGCCGAGATCGCCAACGCGCAGACCACCATGAACGCCGCCAAGGAGCGCCATCAGCAGACGGTGACCGCGCTCGGCAATCTCCTGCAAAGCCTCGAAGGCGTGCCGACCGAAGAAGTCGGCGCCCAGATACTCGCGTTGCAGACGCGCCTGCAGGCCACGCTGCAGACTACCGCGCTGTTGGCGCGGACGAACCTGGTCGACTTCCTGTAGGGGGGGTTGTAGGGAGATGCGGGCGCGCCGCCTGCGGATTTAAAGCGGGACGCATTCAGTTCGGATCGCTCGCGGTCATTGCGAGGCGGG
>DATBWJ010000303.1:0-8744 GCA_036514935.1 Xanthobacteraceae bacterium | reverse complement strand
CTTGACGAGCGCCCGCCAGCGCGCGCCGTCGAGGCGCTTGATCAGGGTGGCCTCGATCGCCGGCTCGCCCGCGCGACCGATGCGCCGGCCGCTCAAGCGCGCCGCGATCACCCTGGTGTCGTTGACGACGAGCTGATCGCCTTCGCGCAGCAGCTCCGGCAGGTCGCCCACTACGCGATCCTCGAACTCGGGGCGCCCGCCCGGCCTTACCACCAAGAGGCGCGCGGTCTCACGCGGCGCCAGCGGGCGCAGCGCGATGCGCTCGGGCGGCAGATCGAAGTCGAAGAGGTCTGTTCGCATCGGCTATGGGGCGTTTTCGGCGATGTCCGGGGCGGCCCGGCAGCTCGCAGGTCAGCGGTCGTCGACGTAGCGAATAGCAATCGGCCGGCCGGCGATGGCCCCGCCGAGCCCCTGGCTGAGCGGCAACGGCGTGCAGCGCGTAAGCGCCGCGCGGATGGCGTCGTGGTAGATTTCGCGCATGCGTTCCGGCACGCCCGGCGTCGCGTAGGTGATCCGCGGCGTCGCGATCGCCTCCCCCGTGCGCCTGAAGCTCAGCCGCACCGACATTTCCATGCCGGCGCGCCGCTCCGCGGGCGCCTGCCAGCACGCGCGCAGCGCATCGAAGAGATCGCGGATCGTGTCGAGCTCGTGCGCCGGCCCGGGCAGGCCTGCGACCTTGCTGGTCTCGATGGTCAGGCGCAGGTCCTGGCCGATGGGCGCGGGATAGTCCGGCGCGCACGGACGGTTGTCGAACACGCTGCAGACCGCCGCCGCCGGATCGGACCCCGCCACCGCCAGCACCGCCATCGCGATGAGCGATCGCCGCATCGTTCACCTCGCATCGGCTGCGACCTGCACGCGCACGATGCGGTCGGGATCGCTCACCACGCCGTTGCGCGCCTCCGGCCCCTTCTTGATTTTGTCGACGGCTTCCATGCCCGCGACCACCTCGCCGACCACGGTGTATTGCCCGTTCAAGCCCGGCGCCTCGGCGTACATGATGAAAAACTGGCTGTTGGCCGAGTTGACGTCGCCGCCGCGCCGCGCCATGCCGACGATGCCGCGCTTGAACGCCACGTTGGAGAACTCCGCCGGCAGGTTGCCGTATTTCGACCCACCGGTTCCATCGCCGTGCTGGCCGTCGCCGGTCTGCGCCATGAAGCCGGCGATGACACGGTGGAACGGCACGTTGCCATAAAACTTCTCGCGCGCCAGCGTTTTCAGGCGTTCGGCATGCTTGGGCGCCAGGTCGGCGCGCAGCTTGATCACCACGCGCCCATGCGGGGTGTCGAGGAGGAGGGCGTTTTGGGGGTCGAGGCCGGCGGGCAATGGCTGGGCCGACGCCGGCGCGCCTGCGAGGGCAGCGAAGGAAGCGAGGACTGCGAACATGCGGGTCATAGCGGCTCCCTATCAGCCGGCGGCGCCGGCGAATTTCTGTCTGAGGCGCGCGGCCACCGCGGCCGGCACGAACGCCGTCACATCGCCGCCCATGCCGGCGATCTGGCGCACCAGGGTGGCGCTGATGGGACGCGCCGCCGGCGAGGCCGGCAGAAAAACCGTCTGCAGCTCCGGCGCCATGGCCGCGTTCATGCTGGCCATCGACATCTCGTAATCGAAGTCGGTGCCGTCGCGCAGCCCGCGGATGAGCAGCGTCGCGCCTGCACGCCGCGCCGCCGAGACCACCAGGTCGCCGAAGGTAATGGAGGCGAACGCGCAGCCGCTGCCGTGCAGCGTGGCGCCCGCCTCTTCCAGCATGGCCAAGCGCTCCTCGCTGGAGAACAGCGGCGCCTTGCCGGGATGCACGCCGACAGCGCACACCAGCCGGTCCGCCAGCCGGGCGGCCTGCCGCATGATGTCGAGATGGCCGTTGGTGACCGGGTCGAACGAGCCGGCGTAAAGCGCGATCCGGGGCATGGCCGGGTCTAACCCGCCCCGCGCGGCCCCGCAAGCGCCCGCCGGCGCAGCCAGAGCGCTGCCAAATCAAGCAAATTTCCTTATAACCCAATAACTTAAATCAAAAAATCAGCGTGTGATCCAGATCACGGAAATCCATCCCGGCCGGTGGCAATGTGCACGCAACAACGCCCGCCAAGGCGGCACGGGATGGATCAGGGTGTCGTCATGTCCAAGCTCCTGGCAGCGGTTTGCGTGGCCGCCGTGATGGGCGCGGCGGCGATCGTCTTCACCGGCCTTGCCGGCAGCATCGAGGCGCATTCGACCCCGCGCGCTACCAAGGGCGACCGCCTCGACGCCAGACCCTATGGCGCGGCCTGCTCGGAGCGCAGTTGGCCCTATTATGAGCCGCAGTGCCTGCGCAATAGGGTCACGCCCACGCGCGAGGCGCGCGCGGTGCGCATTGTCGCCGCCGACCGCTCGCGCTGAGGCGCCGTCGCTGGCCTCGGTGATTGCACCGGTCGCTACGTGACCTTGACCAGCGTTTGATCGAGCCGCTTGCTTGATGCGCGCGATCAGGACCTTGCTCGCGCGGTCGAATGGAGCGAGGATGATCGACGGTCGGGGAGAAACGCATGCACGAGCCGATGGCGGAACTGGGCGAACGCAGGATTTCCCATCACGTGCTGCCGGAGGCAGTCCCGGCGACGCCGCCGGCGGTGCGCTACGGCTGGCGGTTGCGCATCGGCATGATCATTCCGTCGGTGGCGAGCAATCCCGAGGCCCATATCACCGCCATGCTGCCGGACGGCGTGACGCTGCACGCCACGCGCCTCAAGATGGACGAGAGCGACGCCAACGCCATGCTCCACTTCACCGACAAGGTGGAGGAGGCGGCCGCGCTCCTGCAGGATGCCGGCGTCGGCCACGTCCTGGTGAACTGCACCGCCGTCACCACGGCCGACCCGACCATCGGCGAGCGCATCCGCGCCCGCATCCGGGCGGCGACCGGCCTGCCGGCGAGCACGACCGGAGACGGCGTCATCGCCGCGCTCAACCGGCTGAACGCGCGCAAGATCGTGCTGCTGACGCCCTATCGCAACGACATCAACGAGCGCGAGGCGCGCTTCCTCGAGCACTATGGATTTGAGGTCGTGGACTGGAAGGGGCTCGAACTCCACGGCGCCCGCGACTTCGACCGCGTCGAGCCGGCGGCCTGGTACCAGTTCGTGATGTCCCATCGCCGCGAGGACGCCGACGTCTATTTCGTGAGCTGCGCGCAGGTGCGGATCATCGAGATGCTGGGCGCGCTCGAGCGCGACCTCGATCGCCCGGTCATCTCCTCCAACCAGTGCGCCGCCTGGCACGTCCTGCGCCAGCGCGGCATCAACGACCGCGTCCCCGGGTTCGGCACCCTCATGCAGCTTTGAGACGTATCCGCGCCGGCCTCGCAGCTATTCGCCGTTGTCGCCGTTCTCCTCGGACAGCCGCTCGACCGACACCACGCGCTCGTCCGCCGCGGTGTTGAACACGATGACGCCCTGGGTCGCGCGGCCGGCGATGCGGATGCCGTCCACCGGGCAGCGGATGAGCTGGCCGCGGTCGGTCACCAGCATGATCTGGTCGCTCTCCTCGACCGGGAAGGAGGCGACCAGCCGGCCGGTCTTGCGGCGGAACGAGCCGTCCTTCTCGCGCACGTCCATGGCGACGATGCCTTTGCCGCCGCGCCCGGTCGTGCGGTACTCGTATGACGAAGAGCGCTTGCCGAAGCCGCGCTCCGAGATCGTGAGCACGAACTGCTCGGCGGCCGACATTTCGACGTAGCGCTGCTCGCCCAACTCGATGGCGCCGGTCGCCTCTTCGCTCTCGACCGGCGTTTCCTCCTCCCCGCCCATCCCGCGCCGCACCGCGCTCGCGCGCTTGAGGTAGGCGGCGCGCTCGTCGGCGCTCGCATCGACATGGCGCAGGATCGACAGCGAAATCACTTTGTCGCCCTCATCGAGCGCAAGCCCGCGCACGCCCATGGAGGTGCGGCCCTGGAACACGCGCACCTCGCTCACCGGGAAGCGGATGCACTGGCCGCCGGCGGCGGTGAGCAGCACGTCGTCGCGTTCGGTGCAGATCTGCACGTCGACGATCGCTTCCCCCTCGGCGAGTTTCATGGCGATGATGCCGGACGGCCGCACGTCGGCGAAATCGGACAGCTTGTTTCGCCGGACGGTGCCGCGCGTGGTGGCGAACATCACGTCGAGATCGCCCCACCTCCGCTCGTCCTCCGGCAGCGGCATGATGGTGGTGATCAGCTCGCCCGGCTCGAGCCGCAGGATATTGACGAGCGACTTGCCGCGCGCCTGGGGCGCCGCCAGCGGCAGGCGCCAGACCTTCTCCTTGTACACCTTGCCGCGCGAGGTGAAGTAGAGCACGGGCGTATGGGTGGAGGCGACGAACAGCCGCGCAACAAAATCCTCCTCGCGCGTCTGCATGCCGGCGCGACCGCGGCCGCCGCGCTTCTGCGCGCGATAGGCAGACAGCGGCACGCGCTTGACGTAGCCGTGGTGGGAGACGGTCACCACCATGTCCTCGCGCTGGATGAGGTCCTCTTCCTCGACCTCGACCCCCTCCTCGGCGATCAATGTGCGGCGCGGGGTGGCGAACTCCGCCTTCACCGCCATCAGTTCGTCCTTGACGATGGCCTGGATGCGCGCGCGCGAGCGCAGGATGTCGAGATAATCGGAAATCTCGACGGCGAGCTGGTCGAGTTCCTCCTCGATCTCGTCGCGGCCGAGCGCGGTGAGGCGCTGCAGCCTGAGGTCGAGGATCGCCTTGGCCTGCTCCACCGACAGCCGGTAAGCGCCGCTCTCGGCGATGCGGTGGCGCGGATCGTCGATCAGAGTGATCATGGCCTCGACATCGCGCGCCGGCCAGTCGCGACCCATCAATGCCACGCGCGCGGCATTGGGGTCGGGAGCGCCGCGGATCAGCGCGATGATCTCATCGATATTGGCCACGGCGATCGCGAGCCCGACCAGCGTGTGAGCGCGCTCGCGCGCCTTGCCGAGCAGGTGCTTGGTGCGCCGCGAAACCACCTCCTCGCGGAACGCAAGGAAGGCGACCAGCAGGTCCTTGAGCGACATCACCAGCGGACGGCCGGCGTCGAGCGCCACGAAGTTGGCGCCGAAGGTTGATTGCAGCGGGGTGAACCGGTAGAGCTGATTGAGCACCACGTCGCGCTCGGCGTCGCGCCGCAGCTCGATGACCACACGGTAGCCGTGACGGTCGGACTCGTCGCGCAGCTCGGCGATGCCGTCGATCTTCTTCTCGCGCACGAGCTCGCCGATCCGCTCCACCATCGCCGCCTTGTTCACCTGATAGGGGATTTCGGAAACGATGATGGCCTCGCGCCCGCGCAGCATCTCGAATGCGATTTTGCCGCGCACGACGATCGAGCCGCGGCCAAAATGATAGGCGGCGTGAATGCCCCGCCGCCCGAGTATGATGCCGCCGGTCGGAAAATCCGGCCCCGGAACGATGGCGGTAAGCTCATCGATGCCGAGCGCCGGATCGTCGATCAGCGCCACGCAGGCGTCGATGACCTCGCCCAGGTTGTGGGGGGGAATGTTGGTCGCCATGCCGACGGCGATGCCGCCGGCGCCATTCACCAGGAGGTTGGGAAAGCGCGCCGGCAGCACGACCGGCTCGCGCTCATTGCCGTCATAGTTCGGTTGGAACTCGACGGTGTTCTGCTCGATGTCGGCCAATAGCGACATCGCCGGCCGGGCGAGCCGGCATTCGGTGTAGCGCATGGCCGCGGCCGGATCGCCGTCAACCGAGCCGAAGTTGCCCTGGCCGTCGATGAGCGGCAGGCGCATCGAGAAATCCTGCGCCATGCGCACGAGCGCGTCGTAGATCGCCTGGTCGCCGTGCGGGTGGTACTTGCCCATCACGTCGCCGACCACGCGCGCCGACTTCACGTACTTGCGGTCGGGCAGATGGCCGCTCTCGTGCATCGCGTAGAGGATGCGGCGATGGACGGGCTTGAGGCCGTCGCGCGCGTCCGGCAGCGCGCGCGCCACGATCACGCTCATGGCGTAATCGAGGTAGCTGCGCTTCATCTCCTCGGTGATCGAGACCGGGCGCATGTCGGTGGGGGCGGGCTCCCCCGGCGGGTGGTCGCGGGTGTCGGACAAGGGCGGGAATCCTGGCGAATCCGAGATCGACTGTTAGCCGATTCAGCGCCCGGGCGCCACGTCAAACGGCACCTGGTACCTATGATTTCCCGCTGATTGTTCAATAGGTTGAATGGAGTGTGCGGCGCCTGCCCGCGCGTGCTCGGCGCGCGCGGGCACTTTGCCGAGCGCCTATGATTGACCGTGGCGCCGCGCGCGGTTAGGCCGTTGCCATGCCGCTCGACAGCCTGCTGTCGGCCTTCGTCACGCTCCTGGTCGTGGTCGATCCGATCGGGCTTGCGCCGATCTTTGTCGCGCTCACGCATGGACTGCCGCAGACCGCGCGGCGACGAGTGGGCGTGCGCGCCTGCCTGATCGCCGGGGCGATCCTCGCCGGGTCAGCGATGATCGGCGACCTGCTGCTGCGCCGTCTCGGCATCACGCCGGCAGCCTTCCAGATCGCCGGCGGCCTGCTGTTGTTCACGATCGCGGCCGAGATGGTCTATGGCAACCGCACCGAGCACCAGTCGAAGACCGCCGAGCAGGCGATCGAAGAGCACGTGCGCTATGTGGCGGCCTTCCCCTTGGCGATCCCGCTGATGGCGGGGCCGGGCGCCATCGCGGCGACGGTGTTGCTTGCCAGCGCCGCGCGCGCGCCGGTCGCCCTCGCGGCGCTCATCGGCGTCGTCGGCGCGGTCTGCGGCATCACCTTGGCGGTGTTCTACTTCGCGAACCAAGTCGCGCGCTTTGTCGGCGTCACCGGCAACATCGTGCTGGCGCGGCTGCTCGGCATCATTCTCGCGGCGCTCGCCGTGCAATACGTCATCGATGGCGTGCGCGCGGTGCTGCCGGCCTGAAAACCGCCGCTGGCCGAGCGCGGGCGTGCCGACCGCGCGTGGCCGCTACCGCCCCGCCAGGGCTCGCGCCTTGTCGAGGGACTCGCGCAGCTTCGGCAGCCGATCCTGCGCCCATTTCTTGAGGTCGGCGTTGTCGCCGTTGGCCGCGTAGTCTTCGAACAGCTTTATCGCGCGCTCGTGGCTGCGCACCTGGCGGGTGCGATAGCGCCGCTCGAACTGCTGGCTGTTGAGCGCGCGCAGCTTCTCGATGCTCTGCGCCTGCTTGGGCCGCAGCTCGCCCGGCCATCCCCGCCGCCCGCCCGGCGCGATCGCCTTGAGCTCCTCGCTCGCCTTGGTGCGCTCGTCGACCACCCCCTGGGCAAAAGCCTTGATGTCGGCGCTCGATGCCTTCTCGATCGCGATCTTGCTCCACTCGATCTCGATGAGATTGCCCGTGGCGACGGCGCGCGTGAACCGCCGCGCGGTCAGCCGGCGCTTGGCCCCCTGATCGGCCGATTCTTCCTCGTTCTCCGTGTCGTCATCGGTGGCCGCCGCCTTGGAGCCGCGCGCAGCGGGCGGCGTAGTCTCCGAGGCCGAGGGCGCACCGCTCGGCGCGGTGGCGCTCGGCACCGATGCGGGCTGGGCCTGGAGCGGCAGCGTGATCGCCAGCAGCGCGGCGGCGAGCAAGAACCTTGTCATCGGTCGACCCTCATCATTTGACGGCCCAGGTCGCAGGCGCCGAAGCGCCCGAACACACTGGAACACATGGCACCACAGCCGAACATTATGGCACGACAACGCTCACCGCCCGTGGGCGGGAGGCGAACGCGTGACGCCCGCGCCGGGATCGCTCGGCCGCCGAAGGGAACAGCGTGCCTGACGCGCGGCGCTCAGAACGGGATTTCGTCGTCCAAGTCACCCGCCCGGCCGGCGGTGGCCATCGCTGGCTTTTTCTCGCGCGCAGCCGGCCCGGCGGCGCCGAACTCGCCGTTGCCGTTGTCATGGGCCGGCTCGCCGCCGCCGGCGCGATCGAGCATCGTGAGCTGGGCGTTGAAGCCCTGCAATACGACCTCGGTCGAGTAGCGGTCCTGGCCCTGCTGGTCCTGCCATTTGCGTGTCTGCAACTGGCCTTCGAGGTAAACCTTCGCGCCCTTCTTGAGGTATTGCTCGGCCACCCGGCACAGCCCCTCGTTGAAGATGACCACCCGATGCCACTCGGTCTTCTCGCGCCGTTCGCCGGTGGTTTTGTCGCGCCACGTCTCTGACGTGGCGACTCGCAGATTGACGATCGGCCGGCCGTCCTGGGTGCGCCGCACCTCGGGGTCCGCGCCAAGATTGCCGATCAGTATGACCTTGTTCACCGAACCCGCCATGACAGCCTCCACGTCCGGTCTCCCGGAACCATCACACCCTATCCTCCGGGCAGGCCCGGGCAAGGGCTCTGCCTGGTCATCCACACGCACTTGCGTGTTCTTGGTTTGTTCATAGCACCTTCGGTCCTCCACGACAAGCGGCATGAGGCGTGCGAGGCGCCAAGGCCGGGCTGGCGCCCCAAGGCACGGCCGCCGCGGCCTGCGTCTACGTAACCGCATGCCAGGCTCTTGGCCGAATGTTGGTTTTCGTCGTTCCTCCGATTTCGAATTGCTGATATGATGTCTGTTGAAAGAAGAATCGGGATGAAGCGCATCATCGGCGGCGTGGTTTTTCTGGTATCCGCGCTCTCTGCCGCGCACGCGGCGGACATTCCCCTCGTCACCAAGGCGCCCACTCCACTCTATACGAACTGGACCGGCCTTTACGCCGGCGTCCACATCGGCGGGGCGTGGGCGGACAAGGATTGGGTCGATCC
>DATBWJ010000302.1:0-2015 GCA_036514935.1 Xanthobacteraceae bacterium | reverse complement strand
GTCCACAACTTCAACGTCGTCTACCGCGACGACCCGGGCGTCGAGGTCGTGGCGTTTACCGCCGCGCAGATTCCGGGCATCGCCGGCCGCCGCTATCCGCCCTCGCTCGCCGGGCCGCTCTACGCGGCGGGAATCCCCATCGTCGAGGAGGCCGAGCTTGAACGGCTCTGCCGCGCCCACGACGTTACGGAGGTGGTATTCGCCTACAGCGACGTGACGCATGCGCACGTCATGCATCTGGCCGCGCGCGCGCTCGCCGCCGGCGCCGATTTCCTGCTGCTCGGGCCCAAGCACACCATGCTGCGCAGCGCGCGGCCGGTGGTCGCGGTGACCGCTGTGCGTACCGGCTGCGGCAAATCCGGCATTGCGCGCTGGCTGTCGCGCCGGCTGCGCGCGCGCGGCCGGCGCGTCGCCGTGCTGCGCCATCCCATGCCCTATGGCGATTTCGAGCGCGCGCGCGTGCAGCGCTTTGCCTCGCTCGCCGATCTCGACGCCGGCGCCTGCACCATCGAGGAGCGCGAGGAATACGAGCCCCATATCGCGGCCGGCAACGTGGTCTTCGCCGGCGTCGACTATGCCGACATCGTGCGGGCGGCCGAGCGCGAGGCCGACATCATCGTGTGGGACGGCGGCAACAACGATTTCCCGTTCGTTGCGCCCGACCTGCACATCGCGGTGGCCGACGCGCTGCGGCCCGACCAGGTCACCACCCACCATCCCGGCGAGGCGGTGGCGCACATGGCCGACGTGCTGGTCATCAACAAGGTCGACTCGGCGCCGGCGGCAGACGTGAGCCGCCTGATCGCGGCGTTGCGGGCGGTCAACGCCGCGCCGATCGTGCTGGCGGCCTCGCCCGTGCGGCTCGACGATGTCGCGGCCGTCGCCGGCCGGAGCGCACTGGTGGTGGAGGACGGACCGACCATCACCCACGGCGGCATGGCCCATGGCGCGGGCTTTGTCGCGGCGAGCGCCGCCGGCGCCACGATCATCGACCCGCGCCCGTGGGCGGCCCCCGAGATGCGGGCGGTGTTTGCGGCCTATCCTCACATCGGGCCGGTGCTGCCGGCCGTCGGCTACAGCGCGCCGCAGTTGCGCGCGCTCGAGACGACCATCAACGCGGCGGACGCCGAGGTGGTCGTGGTCGCAACCCCGGTCGATCTGGCGCGATTGCTCCACATCAACAAGCCGGTGGTGCGCGCGCGCTACGAGTTCGCCGAGACGGGCCAGCCGACGCTGTCGGAGATCGTCGACGGCTTCCTCGACCGCATGGATGAGGCCAAGGGTGGCTGATGCTGGTGGTGATGGCGCTCGGCGGCAATGCGTTGCTGCGCCGCAATGAACCGCTGGACTACCACGTCCAGCGCAAAAACCTGCTCGGCGCGGTCAGCGGCGCGGTGGCGCCGGTGGCGCGCCGGCACCAGGTCGTCATCACCCACGGCAACGGCCCTCAGATCGGCCTCCTGGCGCTGCAGGCCGCCGCCTACAAGGAGGTGGCGCCCTATCCATTCGACGTGCTCGGCGCCGAAAGCGAGGGGATGATCGGCTATCTGATCGAACAGGCGCTCGCCAACGAGCTTCCGGGCGCCGAAATCGCGACCCTGCTCACCCAGGTCGAGGTCGACGCCGCCGACCCCGCGTTCGCGCGCCCGGACAAGCCGATCGGTCCCGTCTACGGCGAGCGCGAGGCCGCAGAGCTTGCGGCCAAAACCACCTGGACGCTGATGAGGGACGGCACCGGCTACCGGCGCACGATCGCCTCGCCGGCGCCGCGCCGCATCCGCGAGATCAACGTGATCCGGCTCCTTGTGCGCAGCGGCGTCATCGTGGTGTGTGCCGGCGGCGGCGGCATCCCGGTCGTCGCCACCGCCGACGGCGGGCTGCGCGGCATCGAGGCCGTGATCGACAAGGACGAGGCGGCCGCGCTCCTGGCTGAGGAGATCGGCGCCGATGCGCTGTTGCTGTTGACCGACGTGTCGGCGGTGTGGACGCGCTGGCCGGCCGCCGAGGGCGAGCCG
>DATBWJ010000301.1:0-2362 GCA_036514935.1 Xanthobacteraceae bacterium | reverse complement strand
CCGGGCCGATAACGTCGCCGTGGGCGGTTAGCTCAGCCGGTAGAGCGCCTGCTTTACACGCAGGATGTCGGCGGTTCGAGTCCGTCACCGCCCACCACTGCGTGCCTGTCCAGCCCTGCGGCAACGGCGAGGATCATGCTGCTCCATCCGCGCTCAAAAAACCGTCCCTTCCACCTCGGGCCGTTTCCGCTGGAGGCGTTCGCGCGCGATGAAATTTTGATCGCGGCGGAAAGCCGCCGGCCGCCGCGGCCGCCCGATCGCGCGCAGGCAAAGCCGGCGGACGACGCCCTGACGCGCGCGGCCCACCACTACCGCGCGCTGTTCGCCACCTTCGCGGAGGGCGAGTCTGCCCGCGCCCAAGCCCCGGTTCCCGAAAACCTCGCCCGCCGCGCGGCCGACATCAAGGGCAGCGCCTATTTCCTCGACGCGAGCGGCGCCGGAATCTGTCGAGTTCCGGTCAATGCCTGGCTTGCCGGCGCCCAGCGACCGCCGCACGACTTCGCGGTCGTCGTGCTGGTCGAGCATCCACGCCAGCCGGAGGCGGACAATCTCGCGCATAACTGGGTCCGCTCCGCCCGCGCAGCGACCATGGACATGCGGGCGGCCGAGATCGCCTGTTGCCTGGCCGAGTATGTGCGCCGCCTGGGTTTTGGCGCGCGCGCGCATATTGCCGGCGACCGGCTGGTGGATGTCGAGCGGCTGGCCGTGCTGGCGGGCCTCGCCGTGCGGCGTGGCGAGGCCATCGCGCATCCCCTCATCGGCAACAGCTTCTCGCTTGCCGCCATCACCACCAGTTACGAGCTTGCGGTCGACGCGCCGCTGGCCGCCGACGCGCTCACGCGCAAAGGCCTCGCCTACTGGTGGGGCATCAACGGCGCCCGGTCCGGGCGCGAGCGCAATCGGCGCGCGCGCCGGGCCAGCCACCTCAGCGCCTATCCCATGGAGACGGTCAGGCGCCTCGATCGTCCGACCACGCTCATCCTCGACGAGGAAGTGCCGCGCGTTCCTAAGCGTGCCGCGTTCTTTCAGCGCGCCTTGCACGGCGATCTCGGCGAGAAGGCCAAGAAGGAGCGCGTGCGTTTCGCCTTCAAGACGCCGTTCTCGTTCGCGCTCCTGCAGCTCATCCGCGCGCAGGTAAAATTCCAGGACGGCGAGGTGTCCGCGGCCGATACCGGCCGCTACCACGACAAAGCGGCGAACGCGCGCGCCATCAAGTCGCTGTCGTATTTCCTGGGCGCCGACCTCACCGGCATCTGCGAAATCCCGCGCTACGCATGGTACTCGCACCGGGAGGATGGCTCCGAGATCGCGCCCTATCATCGCTACGCGGTCGTGATGCTGATCGACCAGGGCTACGACACCATGGAAGGGGCGAGCGGCGACGACTGGATTTCCGGCGCGCAGTCGATGCGCGCCTACTTGCGCGGCGCCGAGATCGCCGGCGTCATGGGCGAGTTTTTGCGCGCCCGCGGCTTTCCGGCGCGCGCGCAGACCAACGCCGACAGCGACGTGTTGCACATCCCGCTCATCCTGTGGGCCGGCCTCGGCGAGCTCAGCCGGATCGGCGAGCTGGTGCTCAACCCGTTCGTGGGGCCGCGCTTCAAGTCGGTCGTGCTCACCACCGACATGCCGCTCGAAGTCGACCGGCCGATCGACTTCGGCCTGCAGACTTTTTGCGAGAACTGCTTCAAGTGCGCGCGCGAATGCCCGTGCGACGCCATCCCCTTCGGCGACAAGCTGATGTTCAACGGCTACGAGACCTGGAAGCCGGACGTGGAGCGCTGCGCGCGCTACCGCCTCACCAATTCGCGCGGCACTGCCTGCGGCCGCTGCATGAAGACCTGCCCGCTCAACAAGGTCGTGGATGCCGACGGCGCGCTGCTCACGCGCATGGCGAGCTGGCTCGGCGTCAACGCCATGTGGCTGAAGCCGCTGATGGTGCCGGTCGCCACCTTCCTGGATGACTGGCTCGGCAACGGCAAGCGCAACCCGGCCAAGAAATGGTGGCTCGATCACGAGCTTGTCGACGGCGTTGCGGTCGCGCCGAAGGGCACCAACCAGCGCGACATCGATCCCAAGCGCAAGTTCGATGCCGCCAACCAGAAGATGGCGATCTACCACGCCAGCATGATGCCGCCGCCGGACGAACCCGGTCCGGTCGAGGTCGACCGCAAGGCGGCGATGGCGGCGATGGCGCTGGTCGAGAGGCCGGATCAGGCGCGCCTTCGGGCGGCTGCCGGCGGAACGCGCCCGGCGCACTATGCGGCGACCCGCCCGGGCGGCGCGCATACCACGACGGCCGCCATTGCCAATCCCTACAAGTAGGCGCCGCCGAGCGGCCACCGGCCGCGCCGCGCGCAGG
>DATBWJ010000300.1:0-2801 GCA_036514935.1 Xanthobacteraceae bacterium | reverse complement strand
AAGCCCGACCAGCGGCCGTCGAGCCAGTCGGCCTTGTTGGGCCGGTAGCTGACCGCCGCCTCGAGCTCGGCATCCAGCCGCACGCGCCAGTCGGCCTTCATCTTTTCGACCTCGCCTGCGGTGACGATGCCTTCGGCGACGAGCTTCTTGCCGTAGATTTCCAGCGTGGTCGGGTGTTGGCGGATCTTCTTGTACATCAGCGGCTGGGTGAACGACGGCTCGTCCGCCTCGTTGTGGCCGAACCGCCGGTAGCAGAACATGTCGATGACGACCGGCGTCTGGAACTTTTGGCGGAACTCGGTCGCCACCTTGGCCGCGAACACCGCTGCCTCCGGATCGTCGCCGTTGGCGTGGAAGATCGGCGCCTCGATCATCTTGGCGACGTCCGAGGGATAGGGCGAGGAGCGGCTGTAGCGCGGATAGGTGGTAAATCCGATCTGGTTGTTGACGATGAAGTGGATCGATCCGCCGGCGCGATGGCCGCGCAGGCCGGACAGGCCGAAGCATTCCGCGATGACGCCCTGGCCGGCAAAGGCCGCATCGCCGGAGATCAGCAGAGGCAGGACCATGGTGCGGTCGTCGCGGGTGGCGCCGAGCTGGTCCTGCTTGGCCCGCACCTTGCCGAGCACGACCGGGTTGACGATCTCGAGATGCGAGGGGTTGGCGGTGAGCGAGAGGTGCACCCGGTTGCCGTCGAACTCGCGGTCCGACGATGCCCCGAGGTGGTACTTCACGTCGCCGGAGCCTTCGACCTCGTTGGGCGTGGTCGAGCCGCCCTTGAACTCATGGAAGATCGCGCGGTGCGGCTTGGCCATCACCTGGGCCAGCACGTTGAGCCGGCCGCGGTGGGCCATGCCGATCGCGATCTCCTTGACGCCGAGCGCGCCGCCGCGCTTGATGATCTGTTCCAGCGCGGGGATCATCGCTTCGCCACCGTCGAGCCCGAAGCGCTTGGTGCCGGTGAACTTCAGGTCGCAGAACTTCTCGAATCCCTCGGCCTCCACCAGCTTGTTGAGGATCGCGCGCTTGCCCTCGCGCGTGAAGCTGATTTCCTTGTCCTTGCCTTCGATGCGCTCCTGCAGCCAGGCCTTCTGCGCCGGGTGGGAAATGTGCATGAACTCGACGCCGAGCGTCTGGCAGTAGGTGCGCCGCAAGATGGTCAGGATCTCGCGCAGCGTGCCGAATTCCAGACCAAGCACCTTGTCGAGAAAGATCTTTCGGTCGAAGTCGGCCTCGCTGAAGCCATAGGCGCGCGGGTCGAGCTCGGCGTCGTCCTTCGGTGGTTCGAGGCCGAGCGGATCGAGGTGCCCGTGCAGGTGCCCGCGCATGCGGTACGCGCGGATCAACATCAGCGCCCGCACGGAGTCGCGGGTGGCCTGCTGCACCTCAGCCGCCGAGACCTCGACGCCCTTGACCTGCGCCCGCGCCTTGACCCGCTCGGCGATCGTCCTGTCGACCTCGCCCCAGTCGCTGTCGAGCGCAGAGATCAACTCGTCACGGGCCGGCGGCGGCCAGTTGGGCCGTCGCCACGATGGGCCGCGCGCGCTCCTGAGCACGTCGGGCGCGCGGTCCTTGAGGCTTTCGAAAAAGGTCCGCCATTCCGCGTCGACCGAACTCGGGTCGGCCTCGTAGCGGGCGTAGAGGTCGTCGATGTAGGGCGCATTGCCGCCGTACAGGAACGACGTGAGGGCGAAAGCTGCGTTCGCGTCTTGGCGGGACATGAACCATATCCTGGATGGCGGGGCGTAGGCCCCTCGTGATGGTGGGGCGCAAGCTCCTCGGTCAACCGCCCGTTCCCCGGTGGGCGAATCGATCTCGTTCTTATTTAGGGCGTTCTCGCGGTCTTTTCAGCAGAATCAGTGCCGGCCGGCGTCAAGAACGCCAAACAACTGAATCAATCCTTCAGGACTTCGACCAACGTCTTGCCGATTCTGGCCGGCGAGGGGGACACCCGGATGCCGGCCGCCTCCAGCGCGGCGACCTTGGAGGCGGCGTCGCCCTTGCCGCCGGAGATGATGGCGCCGGCATGGCCCATGCGGCGGCCGGGCGGGGCGGTGCGGCCGGCGATGAAGCCGACCACCGGTTTCGTGCGCCCGCGCCGGGCCTCGTCCGCCAGGAACTGCGCCGCCTCTTCCTCGGAGGTGCCGCCGATCTCGCCGATCAGCACGATTGAGCGGGTGGCCGGATCGGCCAAGAACATTTCCAGCACCTCGATGAACTCGGTGCCCTTGACCGGGTCGCCGCCGATGCCGACCGCTGTGGTCTGGCCGAGCCCCGCGCGCGTGGTCTGGTGGACCGCCTCGTAGGTCAGGGTCCCAGAGCGCGAGACGATGCCGACCATGCCCGCCTGGAAAATGTTGCCCGGCATGATGCCGATTTTGCATTGGCCGGCGGTCATCACGCCCGGGCAGTTCGGCCCGATCAGGCGCGACTGCGAGCCGCAGAGCGCGCGCTTGACCTTGACCATGTCCATCACCGGGATGCCCTCGGTGATGCAGACGATGAGTGGGACCTCGGCCTGGATGGCTTCGCAGATGGCGTCGGCGGCGCCCGGCGGCGGCACGTAGATCACGGATGCGTCGCAGCCGGTTTGCTCGCGCGCTTGCGCCACGGTGTCGAACACCGGCAGATTGAGATGCGTGCTGCCGCCTTTGCCGGGCGAGGTGCCGCCCACCATCTGGGTGCCGTAGTCGAGCGCGGCCTGCGAATGGAAGGTGCCGTTCTTGCCGGTGAAGCCCTGGCAGAGGACCTTGGTGTTGTTGTCGATGAGGACGGACATTACGCGATCGCCTTTCCGCATT
>DATBWJ010000299.1:0-8486 GCA_036514935.1 Xanthobacteraceae bacterium | reverse complement strand
AAAAATAAATGGGGAAATAGTAAGGTGTCACCGTAATTCCTATAATTCCTAATTCCCCGAAATGGATGCCGTGAACCTCACCCGCCATGACTTCCACGGCGAATGGAATTATACCGTCAGCCCAAAGGCACTCGCCCTGGAGCGATAGTTCACGGTCGGGTCCTAATCACCCGGAAACCGTATCAGAGGATCACGACAGATTCAGCACTCCAGCACTTTGTCACGCACCTTCTTCACCCGATTGCTGTGCCCCAAGGGAATCCTCCCGAGTCAAACCTTTCGAAGGCTGGTATAATTCTCACTTCAGTCCCAAAATCGATGCGCCTTATGACATCGACATTCGAACCGAAACAGTTCACTTTGATGTACGCTGCGCCATCGTTTACGACAAATCAGCTGCGAAAAAACTCGCCGACTTGTCACTCGCCAGCGACTACTAGCCCACGGTTAGGTGAGAACGCTTTCGCTGCGTCCAACCATCCGGCAGAGTTGCAGCACGTAGGGCGGAATAGTGCAGCGTATTCCGCCAACGCAATGAAGAGCGGCGCAATTCGCTCTGCTATTGCGCCCTCCGATCGCCTCTCACCCCACCTTCTCTGTCGCCCTCTCCACGATCCGCACCACGTCCGCCATGATGCGGTTGATCTTGAAATCCTTCGGCGTGTAGACGGCGGCGACGCCGAACTGCTTTAGCGCGCGCGCGTCCTCGGGCGGGATGATGCCGCCGACTACCACCGGCACGCCGTCAAGTCCGGCAGTGCGCAGTCCGGCGACCACCTCCTTGACCAGCCCCAGGTGCGAGCCCGACAGGATCGACAGGCCGACGACATGCGCGCGCCTCTCGCGCGCCGCCGCCACGATCTCGGCCGGCGTGAGGCGGATGCCCTCGTAGATCACCTCCATGCCGGCGTCGCGCGCGCGCACGGCGATCTGCTCGGCGCCGTTGGAATGGCCGTCGAGGCCGGGCTTGCCGACCAGCAGCGTCAGGCGCCGGCCGAGCTTCTTTGACACGCGCTCGACCTCGGCGCGGATGTCGTCGAGGCCCTGCGCGTCGTTGCGCGCCGCGCGGCCAACCCCGGTCGGCGCGCGGTACTCGCCAAAACTTTCCCGCAGCGCGGCCGTCCATTCGCCGGTGGTCACGCCCGCCTTGGCGCAGTCAATCGAGGCCGGCATGATGTTGCGGCCTTCCGCCGCCGCGCGCCGCAGCTCCTTGAGCGCCGCAGCGACCGCCTGCGCGGCGCGCGCCGCGCGCCAGGCATTTAGCCGCGCGATCTGCGCGGCCTCGGCGTCCGGCGAGACGGTGTGGATGGCCTCGGCCGCCGCCGCCAATGGCGAGGGCTCGCTCTCGGTGAACTTGTTCACGCCCACGACGACCTGCTCGCCGCGTTCGATCGCCTCCACGCGCCGCATGTTCGACTCGACGAGCCGCTGCTTCATGTAGCCTTGCTCGACCGCGGCGACGGCGCCGCCCAGGCTGGCGATGTAGTCGAGTTCCTGGCGCGCGGCGTTCTTCAGCTCCTCCACCTTCTGCGCGATCTCCGGCGAACCATCAAAAATATCGCCGTATTCCAGGAGGTCGCTCTCGTAGGCGAGGATCTGCTGGGTGCGCAGCGACCACTGCTGGTCCCATGGCCGCGGCAGGCCGAGCGCCTCGTTCCAGGCCGGCAGCTGCACGGCGCGCGCGCGCGCCTTCCTGGACAGCGTCACCGCCATCATCGCCATCAGGATGCGGTAGACATTGTTCTCCGGCTGCTGCTCGGTCAGCCCGAGCGAGTTGACCTGCACGCCGTAGCGAAACAGCCGGTGTTTTGGGTCGGCGACGCCGTAGCGCTGCGTGATCTCGTCCCACAGATCGACGAACGCGCGCATCTTGCACAGTTCGGTGATGAAGCGCGTGCCGGCGTTGACGAAGAACGACATGCGCCCGACCACCTCGCCAAAATTGTCGACGCCCTCGGCCTTGACCGTGTCGAGCACGGCGATGGCGGCGGCGAGCGCGAAGGCGAGTTCCTGCACCGGCGTCGCGCCCGCCTCCTGCAGGTGGTAGGAGCACACGTTGATCGGGTTCCACTTCGGCATGTCGCGCGTGGTGAACAGGATCACGTCCTTGGTCAGCCGCAGCGAGGGCTTGGGCGGAAACACATAGGTGCCGCGCGCCAGATACTCCTTGATGATGTCGTTCTGCGTGGTGCCGGTGAGTTTTTGGCGCGCGACCTCCTGCTCGTCGGCGAGCGCGACGTAGAGCGCGAGCAGCCACGGCGCCGTGGCGTTGATGGTCATCGAGGTGTTCATCTCGCCGAGCGGGATGGCCGCAAACAGCGTGCGCATGTCGCCGAGATGGCACACCGGCACGCCGACCTTGCCGACCTCCCCGCGCGCCAGCGCATGGTCGGAGTCGTAGCCGGTCTGGGTCGGCAGATCGAAGGCGACCGACAGGCCGGTTTGCCCCTTGGCGAGGTTGCGCCGGTAGAGCGCGTTGGAATCCGCGGCGTTGGTGTGGCCGGCATAGGTGCGGAAAATCCAGGGCCGGTCGCGGGAGGCGGTCATGAGGCGGTCATGAGGACGTCAGGGCGCGTGCACTGCCGTGCGGCGCGCGCGATTGTGCACCGCAAAATGACCGCCGGCAATTGGCTTTCGCTCAGCGCTTGAACAGGCGCAGCACGATCAGCAGGATGACGGCGCCGATCGCTGCGAAGATGATCTGGTCGACGAACCACGGCCCGACGATGGCAGCGATGCCGATGCGTGGCAAGAGCCAGCCGGCGATCACGGCACCGACGAGGCCGACCACGAGGTCGCCGATGAGGCCCACCCCGGTGGTCCTGACGATTTTGCTGGCGAGCCAGCCGGCGATGGCGCCGACGACGAGCCAGATGACGACGGTTGCAACGTCCATGGCAGCCCCCTCGCGCCCGCCCATGGCGGCGGCGCGCGCTGGATTGTAGCCGGACGCGCCGAGCGTGTCAGCCGCGCGCCCGGCACCGCCTCGCGCGCCCGCCCGGCTGCGGCCGCGATTAACCGCGCGCCGACGCTGCTTATTGCGCCGCACAATCGAATCCGGCACACTCCGGCAGAATTCCACCGACGAGGTCGGCCATGTCGACTGCTGCCAAACGGGCGCGCGCGGTCTCGCCGCTCAAGGACCTCTACCGCATCGGCGAGATTCCGCCGCTCGGCCACGTGCCGGCGAAAATGCACGCCTGGGTGATCCGCAAGGAGCGCCACGGCCCGCCGATGACCTCGATGCAGGTCGAGGTGGTGCCGACGTGGTCGATCGGCGACGACGAGGTGCTGGTCCACGTCATGGCCGGCGGCGTCAACTACAACGGCGTGTGGGCCGCGCTTGGCCAGCCGGTCTCCCCCCTCGACGTGCACAAGAATCCGATCCACATCGCCGGCTCGGACGCCGCCGGCCTCGTGTGGGCGATCGGCGCCAAGGTCAGGCGCTGGAAGGTCGGCGACGAGGTCATCGTCCACTGCAATCAGGACGACGGCGACGACGAGGAATGCAACGGCGGCGACCCGATGCTGTCGCCCTCCCAGCGCATCTGGGGCTACGAGACGCCGGACGGCTCGTTTGCGCAGTTCTGCCGCGTGCAGTCGCGCCAGCTCATGCCGAAGCCTCCTCATCTGACGTGGGAGGAGGCGGCCTGCTACACGCTCACCCTGGCCACCGCCTATCGCATGCTGTTCGGCCACGCGCCCCACACGCTCAAGCCCAGCGACAATGTGTTGGTGTGGGGCGCCTCCGGCGGGCTCGGCGTGTTCGGCTTGCAGCTCGCCGCCGCCTCGGGCGCCAACGCCATCGGCATCGTGTCGGACGAGACCAAGCGCGACTACGTGATGGGCCTCGGCGCCAAGGGCGTGATCAACCGCAAGGAGTTCGCGTGCTGGGGCCAGTTGCCGACGGTCAACACGCCCGAGTACGAGGCCTGGGTCAAGGAGGCGCGCCGCTTCGGCAAGGCGATCTGGGACATCACCGGCAAGCGCGACGTCGACATCGTGTTCGAGCATCCGGGCGAGCAGACTTTTCCGGTGTCGTGCCTGGTGGTCAAGCGCGGCGGCATGGTGGTGTTCTGCGCCGGCACCACCGGCTACAACATCACCTTCGACGCGCGCTACGTGTGGATGCGCCAGAAGCGCATCCAGGGCTCGCACTTCGCCCATCTCAAGCAGGCGAGCGCGGCCAACCAGTTCGTGCTCGACCGCCGCATCGATCCGTGCATGAGCGACGTGTTCGGCTGGGAGCAGATTCCGCGCGCCCACCACATGATGTGGAAGAACGAGCACAAGCCCGGCAACATGGCGGTGCTGGTCAACACCCCGCGCGCCGGCCTGCGCACGCTCGAAGACGCCGTCGAGGCGGCGGGCGAAGGGTGATACCGACCTGCTTATGGCTCGTCATTGCGACCCCGCTTGAATACTTCCTCGTCATCACCGGGCCGCCGCCAACGGGTCGGCGCGAAGCGCCGCCCGATGACGGGGTCCGCGGCGAGTCCCGGTAATCCCGATTATTTCGGCACGGCCGTGCCCAGCTCATCGAGATCGCCGCGACAAGCGCGGCGATGACGATGGAACTGGTCAGCCAGACGCCGCATCACTCCTTGCATTGGCGCAGCTTCCTGATCGCGGGGTTGAGCTCGCCGCCATAGACGAAGATCAGCGCGGTGTAATAAAGGAACACCAGCGCGATCATCGCCGAGGCGAGGCCGGCGTAGTAGGTCACGTAGGCATAGGCGAACTCGCGCAGGTAGCGGCCGAAGGCGGTGCCGGCGATCAGCCACAGCACCAACGTGACGGCGATGCCGGGCGCGATCTCGCCGAGGCGGCGCCGGCCGGCCGGCAGCCACTTGTGCACCAGCACGAGCGCCACCACCAGCACCACGGTCGCGGTGACATAGCGCGCAAGATCGAACAGGTGTTCGATCCGCTCGAGCCAGCGCGCGTATTTCAGCGCGGTCGCAAAGATCAGCGGGCCGAGCACGATCAGCAAAGCGAGCGCCAAGAGGGCGAGGGCGGCGACCAGCACATAGCCGATCGACTCGATGCGCAGCACGATCCAGTTGCGCGCCTCGCTCACGCCGTAGGCGCGGTTGAGCCCGATGCGCAGGCTTTCGATCCCGCTCGAGGCAAAGAAGATCGCCAGCACTACGCCGATGGTGAGCGCGCCGCCGTCTCCCCCCACCAGCACGTCGCGCACCGCGCCTGCGAGCGGGCCGGCGACCTCGTTGGGCCAGGTCTCGAACAGGATGCGCGCGACCTCGTCGGCGAGCTGTTGGGAGCCGAGCACGCCGGCGAGCGCGGTCACCACGATGAGGAACGGAAACAGCGCCATCAGCGCTGACAGCGCGATGTGGCTCGCCGTCGCCCAGCCGTCGTTGGCGTTGAGGCGCCAAAAGGCCTCGACCACGGCGCGATAGCACAACCCGATCACCCGCATGGAGAAACCCCGCACCGCCGTGACTTCGCGGATCGCCGGCGCCTTGGCAAGTGGGCTGAGCGCGAGCCGGCGCGATTTGCCTTAATGTGCGCTGCACCATATAGACAGGGCCGCGCGCGGGCGCGCCGCCGGGGTTTCCGCCATGCCTGCATCCGTTGCCGATCGCCTCCGCCTTCTCGATCAGGCCCGGGGGGCAACGGGCGCGCTGGAGGCGCTGCTGGCCGACGCCGCGCGCAGCGTGCGCGCGCGCCTCACCGCCGATGGGCGGCCAGACGCCGGCCGCTTCGAGCGCGAGCAGCGCGCGACCCACGGCCTCGCCTGGCTCGCGACCTACGTGGAAGCGCTGCGCCAGCTTGCCGGCTTTGCCGAGCGCCTGCACGAGGACGGCCGCTTCGGCGAGACCGAGGAACTCATCGTGCGCATCGGGCTCGGCGAATACATCGCGCAGGTTGCCGGCGGCATTGCCATGAGCCAGGGCGAGATCGTGCGCCCGGCCGACCTCGGGCTCGGCGCGCGGCAGGTGGCGGCGCGCTGGAGCGAAACCCTCGACGCGCTCATCGCCGACGGCAACACCGCCGCCCACCGCGCCCGGCTGGTCGCGCTGATGCGCGCGCAGCACGCATCGACGGTCGGCGACTGCGGCCTCGACGACACGCTGGAGTCGATGCGCGCCGAGATGCGCAAGTTCGCCGACAGCGAGGTCGTCCCCTACGCCCACCTCTGGCACCGCACCAACCGCTACATCCCCTACGAGATCATCGCGCAGATGGCCAAGCTCGGCGTGTTCAGCCTGACGATCCCGGAGGAGCACGGCGGCCTCGGGCTCGGCAAGGAATCGATGTGCGTGGTGTCGGAGGAGCTCTCGCGCGGCTACATCGGCGTCGGCTCGCTCGGCACGCGCTCGGAGATCGCCGCCGAGCTTATCCTGGGCAGCGGCACCGAGGAGCAGAAGCGCAAGTGGCTGCCCCGGATCGCCGCGGGCGAGGTGCTGCCGACCGCGGTGTTCACCGAGCCCAACACCGGCTCCGACCTTGCCGCGCTCAAGACGCGGGCGGTGCGCGCGGGCGACGTCTACCTCGTGCACGGCAGCAAGACCTGGATCACCCATCCGGTGCGCGCCGACCTGATGACGCTGCTGGTGCGCACCAACCCGGGCGAGCCCGGCTACCGCGGGCTGTCCATGCTGCTCGCCGAGAAGCCGCGCGGGGACGACGACAACCCGTTTCCGGCGCCCGGCATGTCCGGCAGCGAGATCGAGGTGCTCGGCTATCGCGGCATGAAGGAGTACGAGATCGCCTTCGACGGTTTTGCGGTGAAGGCCGACAACCTGCTCGGCGGGGTCGAGGGCCTCGGCTTCAAGCAGCTCATGCAGACATTTGAGGCCGCGCGCATCCAGACCGCCGCGCGCGCGGTCGGCGTCGCCCAGGCGGCGATGGAGGAGGGCCTCGCCTACGCCGAAAGCCGCATCCAGTTCGGCCAGCCGATCATCGAGTTCCCGCGCGTGGCCGACAAGCTCGCGCTGATGGCGGTCGAGATCATGATCGCGCGCCAGCTCACCTATTTCGCCGCCCGCGCCAAGGACGAGGGCCGCCGCTGCGATCTCGAAGCTGGCATGGCCAAGCTGCTCGCCGCGCGCGTCGCCTGGGCGTGCGCCGACAACGCCGTGCAGATCCACGGCGGCAATGGCTTTGCGCTCGAATATCCGATCTCGCGCATCCTTTGCGACGCCCGCATCCTCAACATTTTTGAAGGCGCCGCCGAAATCCAGGCGCAAGTCATTGCCAAGCGGCTGCTCGACGGCTCGAACTGAGCCTGCCATTCGGCAATGACAAAGGCGCAAACTTCATTGCCCGCCGGCTGCTCGATGGCTCGAACTGAGGCGGGCATGGGCGAGGCGCGATTGATCGACATCAATGCCGCGCGCGCTCGCGCGTCGTCCATTCGCGGCGGTGGAGCAACAGCGACAGGCCATGACCAAGCTCAAGATTCCCCACGACGCCATCGTCCTGATCGGCGACGGCCGCAAGGCGCTGTTCATGCGCAACCGCGGCGACGAGAAGTTCCCCGATCTGAGGGTCGAGCGCGTGCTGGAGCACGACAACCCGCCCACGCGCGAGCAGGGCAGCGATCAGCCGGGCCGCGCGATCCAGAGCTACCAGGGGCCGGGGCGCGCCACGCAGGCCTGGCAGGGCGTGCGCAGCGGCATGGAGGAGCCCGACTGGCACCGGCTTGAAGAGGAGCGCTTCGCGCGCGACATCGCCGCCGCGCTCGAAAAAGCCGTCCGCACCCTGGGCGCGCCGGCCTTCGTCATCGTGGCGCCCGCGCGCACGCTCGCCGAGCTGCGCCGCGCCGTGTCCGACGCGGTGAGGACGAGAATCGTCGCCGAGGTCAGAAAGGATCTCACCAAGCACCCGGTCGGCGAGATCGAGCGCCACCTCACCGGCCGCCCGCGCTCAGCGTGAGGGAGACAGGCCGAGCTCGCGCAGCGCGGCCGCCACCGCCTGATCGAGCGGCGTATGGGGAACCTCGCCGATCGCCCCCGCCAGCTTGGCGCCGTCGATGCGGTGGGGCACCTGCCACAGGTAGGCGAGTTCGGCGAGTTCGCGGAACGGCGGCACCAGCGGGCCCAGCAGACGCAGCAGTCCCCACGGCATGCCGGTGATCGTCATCGGCCGGCCGAGCGCGCGCTCAATCGCGGCGAGGAACTCGCGGCCGGTGACGGCGTGGCCGGGAAAGCCGAAGGTCTCGAAGGCGGAAAATCTTGCGCGCGCCTCCACCACCTTCACCATGGCCTGCGCGAGGTCGGGCAGGTAGGCCCAGGCGTGGACCACATCGAGTGGGCCGGGATAGCTGAGGCGGCCCTGCGCAACGTGGCGCACGATGACGCGGTCGAACCACGCGCCGCTGCCCTGCCCGCCGAAGAAATCGCCCGCGCGCAGCACGATCGCGTGCACACCCTCGCCGGCGGCCGCGCGCAGGCGCTGTTCGAGCGCAAGGCGCAGCGCGCCCTTGCGCGCGGTCGGGCGCATCGGCGTCCTCTCGTCGA
>DATBWJ010000298.1:0-4557 GCA_036514935.1 Xanthobacteraceae bacterium | reverse complement strand
GAGCCGGTTCGTCCTCGCCCGAAGGACGATGACCGCGATCGACAAGGAGCCGATGTTCTGTTGAAAGGAAAGATTACGATCAACCGTGACGAAGACGTCGAAATGTTCCGATGCAAGCGCGAGCAACTCCCCGTTTTTGATCGTGGTCCATCCCATCTGGCGAGCAGTCTTGACCTCATGACCGACAATGTCGCGCGCTAAGCGCCAGTCGATACACTCGTCAAGCAGAACTTTCACGGGACAGATTCGATCAGACGGTCTTTCGCCTGCTCCAGGAACGCGATGACCTGCTCCCGCGTGACCGCCGGAAAGCCTGCGAGAAATTCGTCAATCGACTCGCCCGCTTCAAGGTAGTCGAGCAATGTCTGCACGGGAACTCTGGTGCCGCAAAACACCGGAGCGCCTCCCATCACCTCGGGGCTGCGGCAAACGACTGGTTGTTTCATTTATACAGTCTACTCCCGGCCTGGCATCGTGTGCAATGACAGCAGCGCTTAGGGCGTAGGTTGGGTTAGCGCGGCCTGTGCGCTGGCGCGACCGATGATGGATCGGGCTACGTGTGCTCGCCGTTGTTGCGGTCGAAAAGTTTCCGCCCGCCCGCGATCGCGACCACGATCAGGCCGAGCCAGGTGAGCACCGCGCCGATGGCGAACACCGTGCGGCCGACCATCTCGCTCGGCTCGCTCGGCAGCAGCGGTCCCGAGGCGGAAAAGGTGCGCGGGCCGGGGCCGAACGCGATCCAGGTTGCGACGCTGCCGAAGCAGGCGAAAATCGCCAATCCCGCCAGATATTGCGTCAGGCGCAGCCAGCGCGGTGCGTCGGCGGCAAGGTCGCCGTCCGCCTTCACGGTGCCGGCGGCTCCCCGCAGGGCGACGACGGCGCCGGCGCACAGAAAGACCAGCCCCGCGCACAGGACGATCCAGCCGGGCGTCCGCGCAGCGTCGTAGCCCTGCGGCGGCGGCACAGCGCCCGCCGCCACGAGCATGAAATAAAGCCCCGCCACCGCGATGATCGCGCCGATCGGGATCGTCCAGCGCAACGACGGCACCTTCGGCTGATCCATCGCCTGCCTGCAGCGCTCGCGGCGAGGGCCGCACGCAGCCGATAATGCTTGCTAGGAGTTGCCAACTCGTTGCGGCCAATTGTTGGATTGATTTCGGCCGCCGATTCCCGCATTTCACGGGGCATGAGCGACGAGGGCACCCTCCTGGCGGCCAACGCGGCCTACTATCGCGCATTCGCGAACGCCGACTTCGCGCAAATGAGCCGCCTGTGGGCGGACGACGACGTGTCGTGCATCCACCCCGGCTGGCCCGCGTTGTTCGGCCGGCGTGCGGTTCTTGAATCCTACCGCAACATCCTGGGCAACCCGAACCAGCCACGAATCGAGCACCGCAACGACACCGCCATGGTCGCCGGCAGCGAGGGCCGGATCCTGTGCGTGGAGTTCGTCGCCGGGGCGGCGCTTGCGACCACGAACTGGTTCCGACGAATCGACGGCGCATGGCGGATGATCCACCACCAGGCGAGCCCGATCGCCATGCTGGTCGAAGAGGTCACGCCGCAGTCCACGCGCTCGCGGCCGCATTGATGCGGGAAGCCTTCGCGGAGCACGACGGGTCAGAGACAAGTGCCCCTGGTATGAGTTGACCCGCAGGGATTTCTAGCGCGCCGACGATGCGCGCGCGGCGCGCGCCTGCAGGGCGCGGATGCGGTCGGCGAGATTACGGCGACGGCTGGCGCGGGCGCCCGGTGCACGCTTTCCGTTGCCGTGATGGGCGGCCCGCCCCTCGCTCGCCAGCAGGGCTTCGATGCTCGATCCCGGACCTTCCAGCACCATGGTCAGGCGCGCGATCTCGGCGGCGACGTCCTCGATGCGCTCGCGCAGCAGCTCGTTCTCGGTGTGCTCGGCGGCGGTGCGCCGTCCCGCCTCGCGCTTGAAGGCGTCGATGTCGTGCTGCCATGTGCTGCGCTCCTCGCGCAGACGTTCGAGGTCGCGCTGCGCTTGCGCGAGCTCGCCACGCAGGGACGCGAGCGCGATCTTGTGGCCGTCCTCGAGCGCGGCGATCTGTGCGCGTAGCCCGGCTTCGGCGCCGTGCGCGCGATCGATCTCGGCGCGCAGGCGCTCGATCCCGGCTTCGCGCTCGGCTAAGATCTGTCCTTGCTCGGCGAGGCGGGCGTCGAGGTTTTGGGCGCGGGCGCCGAGCGTCTCGGCCTTGCGGCGTTCTTCACCGAGCTGTCTCGCCGCCGCCGCGGCCTCGCGGCGCTCGCGCTCGATGCGGCTGGCGGCGTCCTTGGCTTCACCGTCGAGCCGATCGACCTGGCTTTTCAGCGCCTCGACCTGCGTTCGCAGTGCCAAAATCTCGACACGCTGGCTGTCGGCGAGCAAGCTGCGCTCGCCGAGGTCGGCAGCGAGCCTGGCGAGCTCGGCCTCCTTGTCGGCGAGCGCCCGCGTGGCCTCGTTGAGCGCATTGGTCTTGGCGGATCGATCCTCTTCGAGCGAGCGCGTCTCCGCGCGCAGCGATGCCTCGCGCGCCTCAAGCGCGACGATGGCCGCGGTCTTCGCGGTGAGATCGCCCTTGAGGCGGTTGATCGCGTCATTCTTCTTGCCGAGTTCGGCAAGCTGGCTGGTGGTGCGGGCCTTGAGTTGATCGATGCTCATTTCGAGCCGGCGCGTCGACATGGCGAACTCCGCGCGCAACTGGTCCTTCTCGGCCTTGATCTCGGCCATCGAGAAGGGGATCGCCGCCTCGATCCGCTTGGCGGTCAGACGGGCGGCGCGGTCATGGACCAGGCGAATGAGCGGGAGGGCGATCAGGCTTGCCGCCAGAAAGCCGATCCCGAAATACATGATCGGTTCGATCATCAATGCCTCCGCTCCCGAGAGCGCGCGCCCGGCACCCACACGCACGAGCGCCACTTGGCCGCCGCCGTGAACGCCGGAGCCGCGGCACCTTCGATCGCCACGCACTGCCCGCGGGCGTGCGGCGAGGCCCGCGACCGCGGGCAGCGCGTTAGAACGGGTTCCACGTCGCCTGCGGGGTGAACTTGAGATAGCCGATGTTGGCGCCGAGCCGCAGGCCGATGCCTGAGCGGATCGGCACCACGACGATGTTGTTGGCGGTGAGCGCCGTCATGCCCAGCCCGCCGATGAAATAGGCGGAGCCGTCGATGCCGGCGAAACGCTGGTAGATCGCATGGGTGGCCGGCAGCTTGTAGACCAGCATCATGGTGCGCGCGCCCTCGCCTCCAAAATCCCACCCGAGCGAGGGACCCTGCCAGTAGACTTTCAGATCGCCGGCGTTCTTGGTGTAAAGCATGCCCTCGCCGTACCGCAGGCCGCCGAAGAAGGCGCCCCCCGCTTCCTCGCCCAGGATGTAGCCGTTCGGCAGGCCCCATTGGCTCACGGCCTTCTCGACAATCCCGGCCAGGCCACGCGAGACGCCGCCGAAGAGTCGATGGCCGGCATCGATGATTTCGGATGGTGAGAACTCCGAATGCGCCGGCTGCGGCGTGGCCTGCCCAAGCGCAGGCGCCGGGGCGACGAGCACGGCCAGTAAGGCGATGGTCCGCAGGACAGCGCGCATCGAGATCTCCTCAGATGGAGGCGGTGATAGTCGCTTAACGCGTTGCTCACCCCCGGCGCCTAGGTTTCGGCCAGGCGACACACGAATCGAACCTGCTAGAGCGCAACTATGGCCTTGCCACGGCGGCGACGGAAGTGCACCCGCGCGCGCAATCTCGCCGTGCTGGCGGCCGCACTCGTCCTGGCCGCCGATCCCCGCCCGCCGGGTGCCGCCACCACCGAGCGGGTTGTCACCGGCTGGCACACCGGGCTTGCCATCGACGGCTTCGACCCCGTCGCCTATTTCACTGACGGCAAGCCGGTGGCGGGCCGGCCGGAGTTCGAACTGCCGTTCGCGCAGGTGGTCTGGCGGTTTTGCAACGAGGGCAACCGCGCCGCGTTCGCCGAGGCTCCCGAAGTCTATCTGCCGCGCTATGGCGGCTACGACCCGGTCGCAGTGGCGCGCGGGGCCGCCACTCCGGGCAATCCGCTGATCTGGCTGATTGCGGATGAGCGGCTCTACCTTTTTCACAATCCGCAGGCGCAGGCCGCCTTCCTCGCCGATCGGCGCGGGATCACCGAAACCGCCGACGCCCGCTGGCCGGAGGTGACGCGGCAGCTCGTACCATAGGCAGGGTCCGCTGCCTTGGCAGTGCGGCCGGGCGCGTGTATCACACCGCGAGCGGTGAATCGGTAGGCGCCGCCGCGGTGACCCGCTGTACCTCAAGTTCTTGCCGTTGCTGGAGAATTTCTTGCATGGCCGCCACCTCCACGCTGGGAAGCCTCGACCTTGCGGCGCTTCTGTGTTCGCGCGTCTGCCATGACCTCATCAGCCCGACCGGTGCCATCGTCAACGGCCTCGAAGTGTTGGAGGAATCCAAGGACGACGAAACCAAGACCTTCGCCCTTGACCTGATCAAGAAGAGCGCGCGCCAGGCCTCGGCGCGCTTGCAGTTCTGCCGGCTCGCCTTCGGCGCCGCGGGCTCGGCGGG
>DATBWJ010000297.1:0-20349 GCA_036514935.1 Xanthobacteraceae bacterium | reverse complement strand
GGAGAAATCCAACACTCTCGGCGTCATTGCCCGCGAAAGCGGGCAATCCAGTAATCCGCAGCAGTGATTACTGGATGCCCCGCTTGCGCGGGGCATGACGGCGGAGAGGTCGGAGGAGAAGACAATGAACCAGGAAGTGATGAATCTCTTCGGCCCGCAGACGCCGGCTCAGGTCTTCGACCAGATCCGGATCTCGATCGCGAGCCCGGAGAAGATTCTGTCGTGGTCG
This sequence comes from Xanthobacteraceae bacterium, assembly GCA_036514935.1. Lineage (GTDB taxonomy): Bacteria > Pseudomonadota > Alphaproteobacteria > Rhizobiales > Xanthobacteraceae > DATBWJ01. Next base: position 20,120 of record DATBWJ010000297.1, on the reverse strand, counting down.
TACGGCGAGATCAAGAAGCCGGAGACCATCAACTACCGCACGTTCAAGCCCGAGCGCGACGGCCTGTTCTGCGCGCGCATCTTCGGGCCGATCAAGGACTACGAGTGCTTGTGCGGCAAGTACAAGCGCATGAAGTACAAGGGCATCATCTGCGAGAAGTGCGGCGTCGAGGTCACGCTTTCGCGCGTGCGGCGCGAGCGCATGGGTCACATCGAGCTGGCCGCCCCGGTCGCGCACATCTGGTTCCTCAAGTCGCTGCCGAGCCGCATCGGCCTCCTGCTCGACATGACGCTCAAGGAGCTCGAGCGCATCCTCTACTTCGAATACTACGTGGTGCTCGAGCCGGGCCTCACCCCGCTGCAGGAGCGCCAGCTCCTGAGCGAGGACGAGTATCTGAAGGCGCAGGAGCAATACGGTCCGGATTCGTTCACCGCTTCGATCGGCGCGGAAGCGATCCGCGAGATGCTCAAGGCGCTCGACCTTGAAAAGATGGCCGCCGACCTGCGCCAGGAGATCGGCTCCTCGGACTCCGACATCAAGAAGAAGAAGCTGGCCAAGCGGCTCAAGCTCATCGAGGCGTTCGTCCAGTCGGGCAACAGGCCGGAATGGATGATCCTGAAAGTCGTGCCGGTGATCCCGCCGGACCTGCGGCCGCTGGTGCCGCTCGACGGCGGCCGCTTCGCGACCTCCGACCTCAACGACCTCTACCGCCGCGTCATCAACCGCAACAACCGCCTCAAGCGGCTGATCGAGCTGCGCGCGCCCGACATCATCATCCGCAACGAGAAGCGCATGCTGCAAGAGGCGGTCGATGCGCTGTTCGACAATGGACGGCGCGGCCGCGTCATCACCGGCGCCAACAAGCGTCCGCTGAAGTCGCTCGCCGACATGCTGAAGGGCAAGCAGGGCCGCTTCCGCCAGAACCTGCTCGGCAAGCGCGTCGACTATTCGGGCCGCTCGGTCATCGTGGTCGGCCCCGAGCTCAAGCTGCACCAGTGCGGTCTGCCCAAGAAGATGGCGCTCGAACTGTTCAAGCCGTTCATCTACTCGCGGCTCGACGCCAAGGGCCTGTCCACCACGGTCAAGCAGGCCAAGAAGCTCGTCGAGAAGGAGAAGTCCGAGGTGTGGGACATCCTCGACGAGGTGATCCGCGAGCATCCGGTGCTGCTCAACCGCGCGCCGACGCTGCACCGGCTCGGCATCCAGGCGTTCGAGCCGGTGCTGATCGAGGGCAAGGCGATCCAGCTTCATCCGCTGGTGTGCGCCGCGTTCAACGCCGACTTCGACGGCGACCAGATGGCGGTGCACGTTCCGCTCTCGCTCGAGGCGCAACTCGAGGCGCGCGTGCTGATGATGAGCACGAACAACATCCTGCACCCGGCCAACGGCTCGCCCATCATCGTGCCGAGCCAGGACATCGTACTCGGCCTCTACTACCTGTCGCTCGTGCGCGAGGGCGATCCCGGCGAAGGCAAGTTTTTCGGCAACATCGCCGACATCGAGCACGCGCTCGCTGAGCGTGTCATCAGCCTGCACAGCAGGATCAAGTATCGCTGGCAGGGCGTCGGCGAGAACGGCGAGGCCGAGCGCCGCTGGTACGACACCACGCCGGGACGCGTGATGCTCGGCCAGGTGCTGCCGTCGCACTCCAAGGTCCCCTTCGACCTCGTCAACAAGCTGATGACGAAGCGGGAAATCTCCAGCATGATCGACATCGTCTACCGCCACTGCGGACAGAAGGAGACCGTGATCTTCTGCGACCGCATCATGGCGCTGGGCTTCCACCACGCCTTCAAGGCCGGCATCTCGTTCGGCAAGGACGACATGGTCGTGCCGGCGGCGAAGTGGAAAATCGTCGAGAAGACGCGCGAGTTCGCCAAGGAGTTCGAGCAGCAGTTCAACGAGGGTCTCATCACCCAGGGCGAGAAGTACAACAAGGTGGTCGACGCGTGGTCGAAGTGCACCGAGGAGATCGCCGAGGAGATGATGAGCGAGATTTCGGCGGCGAAGAGGGGCCCGGACGGCCGCCAGCCGGAAGTCAACTCGATCTACATGATGGCTCATTCCGGCGCGCGCGGCTCGCCCGCGCAAATGCGCCAGCTTGCCGGAATGCGCGGGCTGATGGCCAAGCCGTCGGGCGAGATCATCGAAAGCCCCATCATCTCCAACTTCAAGGAGGGGCTGTCGGTGCTCGAGTACTTCAACTCGACCCACGGCGCGCGCAAGGGGCTTGCCGACACCGCGCTCAAGACGGCGAACTCCGGCTATCTCACGCGCCGCCTCGTCGACGTGGCGCAGGATTGCATCATCACCTTGGACGACTGCGGAACGTCGTCGGGCATCAAGGTGCGCGCCATCATCGACGCCGGCCAGGTGGTCGCCTCGCTCGCCAGCCGCATCCTCGGGCGCACGTCGGCCGAGGACCTGCGCGAGCCGGCGTCGAACAAGGTTATCGTCGCCAAGGGCACGCTGATCGAGGAGAAGCACGTCGAGGACATCGTCAACGCCGGAATTCAGGAGGTTCGCATCCGCTCGGTGCTCACCTGCGAGACGGCCAACGGCGTCTGCGCCACCTGCTATGGGCGCGATCTCGCGCGCGGCACGCCCGTCAATATGGGCGAGGCCGTCGGCGTGATCGCGGCGCAGTCGATCGGCGAGCCGGGCACCCAGCTTACCATGCGCACGTTCCACATCGGCGGCGCTGCCCAGATCTCGGAACAGTCGTACATCGAGTCGAACTTCGACGGCATCATCAGGATCAAGAACAAGAACCTGATGCGCAACTCCGACGGCGAACTGATCGCGATGGCGCGCAACATGGTGGTGGTCGTGGTCGACCAGGACGGCACCGAGCGTGCCGTTCACCGCATCCAGTACGGCGCGCGCCTCAAGGTCGACGATGACGACCACATCAGGCGCGGCCAGCGCATCGCCGAATGGGACCCCTACACGCGGCCGATCCTGACCGAGGTCGAGGGCATCATCGGCTTCGAGGACCTGGTCGAAGGCCAGTCGATGTCGGAAGCACTCGATGAGTCGACCGGCATCGCCAAGCGCGTGGTCATCGACTGGCGCACCTCGGCGCGCGGGGCCGAGCTGCGGCCGGCCATCGTGGTCAAGGGCAAGGACGGCAAGGTGCTCAAGCTCAGCCGCGGCGGCGAGGCGCGCTACCTGCTGGCCGTCGACGCCATCCTGTCGGTGGAGCCCGGCAGCAAGGTCAAGGGCGGCGACGTCATCGCGCGCATCCCGACCGAGGGCGCCAAGACGCGCGACATCACCGGCGGCCTGCCGCGCGTGGCCGAGCTGTTCGAGGCGCGCCGGCCGAAGGAGGCGGCGATCATCGCCGAGATTTCCGGCACGGTGCGGTTCGGCCGCGACTACAAGAACAAGCGCCGCATCACGATCGAGCCGAACACGAAGGAAGAGGAGCCGCGCGAGTACCTGATCCCCAAGGGCAAGCACGTCCACCTGCAGGACGGCGACATCATCGAGCAAGGCGACTTCATCGTCGACGGCAACCCGGCCCCCCACGACATCCTGGCGATCAAGGGCGTCGAGGAACTTGCCGCCTATCTCGTCAACGAGATCCAGGAGGTCTACCGGCTGCAGGGCGTGTCGATCAACGATAAGCACATCGAGGTGATCGTGCGCCAGATGCTGCAGAAGGTGGAGATCGACGAGGCGGGCGACACCGATCTCATCCAGGGCGAGCAGATCGACAAGATCGAGCTCGACGAGATCAACGCGCACGCGGTCGCCGCCGGCAAGAAGCCGGCGCACGGCCATCCGGTCCTGCTCGGCATCACCAAGGCCTCGCTGCAGACCCGCTCGTTCATCTCGGCCGCCTCGTTCCAGGAGACCACGCGCGTGCTCACCGAGGCCGCGGTCAACGGCAAGATCGACACGCTCGACGGCCTCAAGGAGAACGTCATCGTCGGCCGCCTGATCCCGGCGGGCACCGGCGCCATGATGAACCGCCTGCGCGAGATCGCCGTCAAGCGCGACCAGCTCATTCTCGAGGAGCGCGAGAAGGAGGCGGCCAAGGCCGCCGAGCCGGCGCAACTGCCGGCGGCGGAGTAGGCGCGTACCTCGCCTCCGTTCAGCAAAGGCCGCCCGCCGGGCGGCTCTTTTCTCTTGCGGTCTTCGTGGATCAGCGGAATGGATTGACGATGACGATGCCCTCGATCTCGCGACCGTGCGACATATCTTCGGAGAGAAGTTCGCGGCACCCGAGCGCGCGGGCGGCGGCGACGATAGCTGCGTCCCAATAGGACAAGCCGAAGGCGGCCTTGATATCGAGCGCGCCGGTCATCACGGCGACAGTGATTTCCTGCACCGGAAAGCGCAGCCACGTCCGCATGAGCCCGACGGCGATCTCATGCGGCACCGCGTCCGGGCGTGTCGGCCGCGTCGCCTGCACGTAGAATTCCTGCAGCACCTGCACCGAGAGCGCGTTGTCGCGCCGGTCGAGCAAGGCAACGGCGATGTCGCGTTTCGCCGCTTCGCGGCGGTCGCGGCTGATCGAATAGAGCAGGACGTTGGTGTCGAGAAAGCGCACCGATCAGCGCCGACGCTCGTGCAGCTCGTCGCGCGACAGCCGATCCGAGGCGCGGAATTTTGTGATGCGCTCGCGCAGCTCCCGCTCTTCACGCGCCAGGCGCTCGGCCTCGCTCTCGCCCGAGGCAAGCCCGACAAGAAATTGCTTAACCAGGGCTGAAACCGAGGTGTCCTCTTCGGCGGCCTTCATGCGCGCGCGGCGGTAGGTCTCGTCGTCCACAGATACTGTGATATTTTTCATAGTTTCACTGTAACGGGGAACGCCACCGCAGTCAAGGAAGCGCGGCCGGCCGATTGCTCAACGGGCGTGGCAGTGGCCCGGACGAAGGAATACCGTCCGGCGAATGCGGGTGTCCAACAGGCTACCCGGCTGCACGCGAAATCGCCTATCTTTCGGCCTCTTCGCCTTGACTTCGCGGCGCAGCGTCGATAAATACCGCGAACTTTTCGGCAGGCGGTGAGCTTCGCTTCGTCGGAACGGCAGCCGGGTCCTTCAAGCCTCTGAAAGTCAATGACTTTCGGGTCTCGCGAGCCGGCGCGCAGGCCTCGACCAATGAAGCTCAGACGCTGCCGGCGACACACGACTGTCAGATCGGATGCATGACCGCGGCGTCCGCGCGCGCCGTGGTCCTCTGTTCGCAGGGAGCGTCATCCGGTGCGGATGGCGCGATTTGGTATTGCGCGCGGGCACCCCGCGCGACTTTCGGGCGGGCGATCCCGCGGTTCGAGGTGAAGGGCATTGGATGCCGACGATTAACCAGCTCATCCGCCATCCGCGGGTCCCGCAGAAGGCGAAGAAGAAGGTGCCGGCGCTGCAGCAGAGCCCGCAGAAGCGCGGCGTGTGCACGCGCGTCTACACCACCACGCCCAAGAAGCCCAACTCGGCGCTGCGCAAGGTCGCCAAGGTGCGGCTCACCAACGGCTTTGAGGTGATCGGCTACATCCCGGGCGAGGGCCATAACCTGCAGGAGCACTCGGTGGTGATGATCCGCGGCGGCCGCGTCAAGGACCTGCCGGGCGTGCGCTACCACATCCTGCGCGGCGTGCTCGACACCCAGGGCGTCAAGAACCGCAAGCAGCGCCGGTCAAAATACGGAGCGAAAAGGCCGAAATAATTCGGCCTTTTCGCGCAGTATCCCCGGACAAGCGAGGCGAAGCCGAGCGCGATCCAGGGATCGCGACAGGCAAACCGAGGCCGGAAATCCGGCGAATGAAGGAAAGACGTGGATGGCCGGGACGAGCCCGGCCATGACGAGAGAAGAGAAGATCGATGTCCCGCCGTCACCGCGCCGAAAGGCGTGAGATACTGCCCGACCCGAAGTACGCAAACATCGTCGTGACCAAGTTCATGAACTCGGTCATGTACGAGGGCAAGAAGTCGGTCGCCGAGACGATCGTGTACGGCGCCTTCGATCTCATCGAGGGAAAGACCAAGCAGAATCCGCTCTCGGTGTTCGAACAGGCGCTCGACAACGTGATGCCGTCGATCGAGGTGCGCTCACGCCGCGTCGGCGGCGCCACCTATCAGGTGCCGGTGGAGGTGCGAACGGACCGCCGCCAGGCGCTCGGCATCCGCTGGCTCATCGCGGCTGCGCGTGAACGCAACGAGAAGACGATGACGGAGCGGCTGTCCGGCGAGCTGCTCGACGCATCCAACAACCGGGGAAATGCCGTCAAGAAGCGCGAGGACACCCACCGGATGGCGGAAGCCAACCGCGCGTTCTCGCACTATCGCTGGTAGGGCGTCATACGGCTAACCAAGGAATCCCCATGCCCCGCAGCCACGCCATCGAGGACTACCGCAACTTCGGCATCATGGCCCACATCGATGCCGGAAAGACGACGACGACCGAGCGGATCCTCTATTACACCGGCAAGAGCCACAAGATGGGCGAGGTCCATGAGGGCGCGGCCACCATGGACTGGATGGAGCAGGAGCAGGAGCGCGGCATCACCATCACCTCGGCGGCGACCACCGCCTACTGGAAGGGCCGGCGTCTCAACATCATCGACACGCCCGGCCATGTCGATTTCACGATCGAGGTCGAGCGCAGCTTGCGCGTGCTCGACGGCGCCGTCTGCGTGCTCGACTCCAACCAGGGCGTCGAGCCGCAGACCGAGACGGTCTGGCGCCAGGGCGACAAGTACCGCATCCCGCGCATCGTCTTCTGCAACAAGATGGACAAGATCGGCGCGGACTTCTTCCGTTGCCTCAGCGACATCGTCGAGCGGCTCGGCGCCAGGCCGGTGGCGATCCAGCTTCCGATCGGCGCCGAGAGCCAGTTCAGGGGCGTCGTCGACCTCGTGCGCATGAAGGGCGTGGTGTGGGACGAGGAGACGCTGGGCGCCAAATACCACGACATCGACATTCCGGCCGAGCTCGCCGACCAGGCGCAGGAATACCGCGAGAAGATGATCGAGGCGGCGGTCGAGTTCGACGACGAGGCGATGGCCGCCTATCTCGACGGCCGCGAGCCCGATGAGGCGACGCTCAAGCGGCTGATCCGCAAGGCCGCCGTCAGCGGGGCTTTCCATCCGGTGCTGTGCGGCTCGGCGTTCAAGAACAAGGGCGTGCAGCCGCTGCTCGACGCCGTCGTCGACTATCTGCCCTCGCCCCTCGACGTGCCCGCCATCAAGGGCGTCGATAACAAGGGCAACGATGTCGTGCGGGCGGCCGCCGACAGCGAGCCGCTGGCGATGCTGGCGTTCAAGATCATGGACGACCCGTTCGTCGGCACCATCACCTTCTGCCGCATCTATTCCGGCCGGCTCGAGAGCGGCACCGGCGTGTTCAACTCCACCAAATCGCGCCGCGAGCGCATCGGCCGCATGCTGCTGATGCACGCCAACAACCGCGAGGACATCAAGGAGGCCTATGCCGGCGACATCGTGGCGCTTGCGAGCCTCAAGGAGGTGCGCACGGGCGACACCCTGTGCGATCCCCACCACGCGGTGATCCTGGAGAAGATGGAATTCCCCGACCCGGTGATCGAGATCGCGATCGAGCCGAAGTCGAAAGCCGACCAGGAAAAGCTCTCCATCGCGCTCGCCAAGCTCGCGGCCGAGGACCCCTCGTTCCGCGTCTCGACCGATCCCGAGTCGGGCCAGACCATCCTCAAGGGCATGGGCGAGCTTCATCTCGACATCAAGGTCGACATCCTCAAGCGCAGCTACAAGGTCGAGGCCAATATCGGCGCGCCGCAGGTCGCCTACCGCGAGACCATCACCAGGCCGGTCACGGTCGACTACACCCACAAGAAGCAGACCGGCGGCGCCGGCCAGTTCGCGCGCATCAAGATCGTCGGCACGTCGAAGCCGCCGGGCAGCGGGTTCGAGTTCGAGAACAAGGTCGTCGGTGGCACGGTGCCCAAGGAGTTTGTCCCCGGCGTCGAAAAGGGCCTGCGGTCCGTGCTCGGCTCCGGCGTGCTCGCCGGATTCCCGGTGGTCGACATCAAGGTCGAGCTGGTGGACGGCGCCTACCACGACGTCGACTCCTCGGCGCTCGCCTTCGAGATCGCCGCGCGCGCGGCGTTGCGCGAGGCGCTGCAGAAGGGCAGCTCGGTCCTGCTCGAGCCGATCATGAAGGTCGAGGTGGTGACGCCGGAGGACTACACCGGCTCCGTGATCGGGGACCTCAACTCGCGGCGCGGCCACATCCAGGGCCAGGACATGCGCGGCAACGCCGGCGTGATCAACGCCATGGTGCCGCTCGCCAACATGTTCGGCTACGTCAATACGCTGCGCTCGATGACGCAGGGGCGCGCCACGTTCACCATGCAGTTCGACCACTACGAGCAGGTACCGCAGAACGTCGCGCAAGAAGTTCAGGCGAAGTACGCCTGACGGGTTTCAGGAGCACCACAGCAACCGGAGAGTCCGATGGCTAAGGAGAAATTCGCACGCACCAAGCCGCATTGCAACATCGGGACGATTGGTCACGTGGACCACGGCAAGACGACGCTCACGGCGGCGATCACCAAAATCCTGGCGGAGCAGGGCAAGGCCAAGTTCACGGCCTACGACCAGATCGACAAGGCGCCGGAGGAGAAGGCGCGCGGGATCACGATCTCGACCGCGCACGTGGAGTACGAGACCGATAAGCGCCACTATGCCCATGTCGACTGTCCGGGCCATGCCGACTACGTCAAGAACATGATCACCGGCGCCGCGCAGATGGACGGCGCGATCCTGGTCGTGTCGGCGGCCGACGGCCCGATGCCGCAGACGCGCGAGCACATCCTGTTGGCGCGCCAGGTCGGCGTGCCGGCGCTGGTCGTCTACATGAACAAGGTCGACATGGTCGACGACCCCGAGCTGTTGGAACTGGTCGAGCTCGAGGTTCGCGAGCTCCTGTCGAAGTACAATTTTCCGGGCGACAAGGTCCCGGTGGTCAAGGGCTCCGCGCTGATGGCGCTCGATGGCAAGAACCCCGAGCTCGGCAAGAACTCGATCATCGAGCTGATGAAGGCGGTGGACGAGCACATCCCGCAGCCGGACCGTCCCAAGGACCAACCGTTCCTGATGCCGGTCGAGGACGGGTTCTCAATCTCGGGCCGCGGCACGGTGGTGACCGGCCGCATCGAGCGCGGCATCGTCAAGGTGGGCGACGAGGTGGAGATCGTGGGGCTGCGTCCGACCGTCAAGACGGTGGTCACCGGCGTGGAGATGTTCCGCAAGCTGCTCGATCAGGGCGAGGCGGGCGACAACGTCGGCTGTCTGCTGCGCGGCACCAAGCGCGAGGAGGTCGAGCGCGGCCAGGTCCTGTGCAAGCCGGGCTCGGTCAAGCCGCATACGCGCTTCAAGGCCGAGGCCTACATCCTGACCAAGGAGGAGGGCGGCCGCCACACGCCGTTCTTCACCAACTACCGGCCGCAGTTCTATTTCCGCACGACCGACGTGACCGGCGTGGTCAAGCTGCCCGAGGGCACCGAAATGGTGATGCCGGGCGACAACATCGCGATGGAGGTCGAGCTCATCGTTCCCATCGCGATGGAGGAGAAGCTGCGCTTCGCCATCCGCGAAGGCGGCCGCACCGTCGGCGCCGGCGTGGTGGCGAACATCATCGAGTGAGGTCTTCGTCATGGCCGGGCTTGTCCCGGCCATCCACGTCGTTTTAGACGGCAGGAACAAAGCCGTGGATGCCCGGCACGAGGCCGGGCGTGACGCAGAAGAGAGATAAAGGCGATGAACGGACAGAACATCCGCATTCGGCTCAAGGCGTTCGATCACCGCATCCTGGACGCCTCGACGCGCGAGATCGTGGCCACCGCCAAGCGCACCGGGGCGCAGGTGCGCGGGCCCATCCCGCTGCCGACCAAGATCGAGAAGTTCACCGTCAACCGTTCCCCGCACATCGACAAGAAGAGCCGCGAGCAATTTGAGATGCGCACGCACAAGCGCCTGCTCGACATCGTCGACCCGACGCCGCAGACCGTCGATGCGCTGATGAAACTCGACCTCGCCGCCGGCGTCGACGTCGAGATCAAGCTGTGAGCGGGCGCAGGAGAAAAACAAGATGCGTTCCGGCGTGATCGCACAGAAGCTGGGCATGACGCGGGTCTTCACCGAGAGCGGCGAGCACGTGCCGGTCACGGTGCTGCGGCTCGACAACTGCCAGGTCGTCGGACACCGCACCAAGGACCGGCACGGCTATGTCGCCCTCCAGCTCGGCGCCGGCACGCGCAAGGTGCGCAACGTGAACAAGGCCGAGCGCGGCCACTTCGCCGTCGCCAAAGTCGAGCCCAAACGCGAGGTTGCCGAGTTCCGCGTCAGCGAGGATGCCCTGATTCCGGTGGGCGCCGAGATCACGGCCGACCATTTCGTGGTCGGCCAGTTCGTCGACGTGACCGGCACATCGATCGGCAAAGGCTTTGCCGGCGGCATGAAGCGCTGGAATTTCAGAGGCCTGCGCGCCACCCACGGCGTGTCGATTTCGCATCGCTCGATCGGCTCGACCGGCGGCCGCCAGGACCCCGGCAAGACTTTCAAGAACAAGAAGATGCCCGGTCACATGGGCGTCGAGCGCGTCACCACGCTCAGCCTGCGGGTCGTGCAGACCGACGCCGAGCGCGGTCTCATCCTGGTCGAGGGCGCTGTGCCGGGCGCCAAGGGCGGCTGGATCATGGTGCGCGACGCGGTGAAGAAGGCGCTGCCGCAAGAGGCGCCGCGGCCCGGCAGGTTCCGCGAGACGGCGGGCGAGAGCGCGACGGCGCAGGCGGGCGCGCCGCAAGAGCCAGCGGGCGGGGAGGGCGCGTGATGGAGATCGCGGTCACCACCCTCGACGGCGAGGCGGCGGGATCGGTCACGCTGGCGGACGAGATTTTCGGGCTCGAGCCGCGCCCGGACCTCCTCCAGCGCTGCGTGGTGTGGCAGCTCGCCAAGCGGCAGAGCGGCACCCACGACGTGAAGAACCGGGCCGAGATCTGGCGCACCGGCAAGAAGATATACCGCCAGAAGGGCACCGGCAACGCCCGGCATGGCTCGGCGCGGGTGAACCTCTTTCGCGGCGGCGGCCGCTCGTTCGGGCCGACCCCACGCAGCCACGCCATCGGCCTGCCGAAGAAGGTGCGCGCGCTCGCGCTGCGCCACGCGCTCTCCGCCAAGGTGCGCGACGGCGGCCTCATCGTGGTCGAGGCGGCCGCGGCCAAGGACGGCAAGACGGCGCCGCTGCGCTCGCAGCTTGCGAAACTCGGCCTGACGAACGCGTTGATCATCGACGGCGCCGAGATCGACCGCAATTTCCGCCTCGCCGCGCGCAACATTCCCGAAATCGACGTGATGCTGGTCGCCGGCATCAACGTCTACGACATCCTGCGGCGGACCAAGCTGGTATTGACCAAAACTGCGCTCGATGCGCTGGAGGCGCGCTTGAGATGAGCACCCGCGATCCGCGCCATTACGACGTCATTCTCTCGCCGGTCATCACCGAGAAGGCGACGAATGCGTCGCAGAACAACCAGGTCACCTTCCGCGTGGCGCGCAGCGCCACCAAGCCGCAGATCAAGGAAGCGGTTGAGAAACTGTTCGACGTCAAGGTCAAGAGCGTCAACACGCTCATCCACAAGGGCAAGGTCAAGGCGTTCCGCGGCATGCGCGGGCAGCAGTCGGACGTCAAGAAGGCGATTGTGACCCTTGAAGAGGGTCACCGCATCGACGTGACCACCGGATTGTAAGGGCTTAGAGGGCAGTCATGGCACTCAAGAGTTTCAAGCCGACGACCCCGGGCCAGCGCCAGCTCGTCCTCGTCGACCGCTCCGCGCTCCACCGCGGCAAGCCGGTCAAGACGCTGACGCAGGGCAAGAGCGCGACCGGCGCGCGCAACAACAACGGCCGCATCACCGTGCGCTTCCGCGGCGGCGGCCACAAGCGGGCGCTGCGTCTCATCGACTTCAAGCGCCGGAAATTCGATCAGCCGGCGCGCGTCGAGCGCATCGAGTACGACCCCAACCGCAGCGGCTTCATTGCGCTGATCAAGTACGAGGACGGCGAACAGGCCTACATCCTCGCGCCGCAGCGGCTCGCCGAAGGCGACACCATCGTGGCCGGCGAGCACGTCGACGTGAAGCCGGGCAACGCCATGCCCGCCGGCAACATCCCGATCGGCACGATCATCCACAATGTCGAACTCAAGATCGGCAAGGGCGGCCAGCTCGCGCGCGCGGCCGGCACCTACACGCAGATCGTGGGACGCGACGGCGACTACGTCATCCTGCGGCTCAATTCCGGCGAGCAGCGGCTGGTGCACGGCCGCTGCATGGCGACGATCGGCGCGGTGTCGAACCCCGACAACATGAACATCTCGATCGGCAAGGCCGGGCGCACGCGCTGGCGGGGATGGCGTCCGCACAATCGCGGCGTCGCCATGAACCCGGTCGACCATCCGCACGGCGGCGGCGAGGGCAAGAGCTCCGGCGGCCGCCATCCCGTCACCCCGTGGGGCTTCCCGACCAAGGGCAAGAGGACCCGCCGCAACAAGGCGACCGACAAGTACGTGGTGTCGAGCCGCCACGCGCGCAAAAAGAAGTAAGCGAGGACGACATGTCGCGTTCCGTTTGGAAAGGCCCGTTCGTCGACGGCTATCTGCTCAAGAAGGCGGACGCCGCGCGCGCGTCCGGCCGTCACGACGTGATCAAGATCTGGAGCCGGCGCTCGACGATACTGCCGCAGTTCGTCGGCCTCATTTTCGGGGTCTACAACGGGCACAAGCACATCCCGGTGCTGGTGACTGAGGAAATGGTCGGCCACAAGTTCGGCGAGTTTGCGCCCACGCGCACCTTTTACGGCCACGCCTCCGACCGCAAGGCCAAGCGCGCGGCCAGCCCCGGCGCGGCACCTGCGCCCGGCGCACCGGCGCCGGCGGGCACGACTTCGGGCTGAGGTGAGGCGATGAGCAAGAAAAAACGTCCACGCGATCTCGGCGACAACGAGGCCAAGGCGGTCATGCGCAAGATGCGGGTGAGCCCGCAGAAGCTCAACCTGGTGGCTCAGCTCATCCGCGGCAAGAAGGTGGCGGCCGCGCTCGCCGATCTCGAGTTCTCGCGCAAGCGCATCGCCAAGGACGTGCGCAAGTGCCTGGAGTCGGCGATCGCGAATGCCGAGAACAACCACGATCTCGACGTCGATGATCTTGTGGTCGCTGAGGCGCATGTCGGCAAGAGTTTGGTGATGAAGCGCTTTCAGCCGCGCGCCCGCGGCCGCGCGTCGCGTATCACGAAGCCGTTCTCGCACCTGACCATCGTCGTGCGTCAGGTCGAGGCGGCGGCATAAGGAGAACCGATGGGTCAGAAGGTCAATCCGGTCGGCTTGCGTCTCGGGATCAACCGGACCTGGGACTCGCGCTGGTTCGCGGGCAAGAACGAGTACGGCAAGCTCCTGCACGAGGACATGAAAATCCGCGACGAGCTGCAGCGCCAGCTCAAGCAGGCGGCCGTGTCCCGCATCGTGATCGAGCGCCCGCACAAGAAGTGCCGCGTCACCATCCAGTCGGCGCGCCCGGGCGTCGTCATCGGCAAGAAGGGCGCCGATATCGAGAAGCTGCGCCGCATGGTCGCCAAGATGACGGACTCCGACGTCGTCCTCAACATCGTCGAGATCCGCAAGCCCGAGCTCGACGCGCGGCTGGTGGCCGAGTCGATCGCCCAGCAGCTCGAGCGGCGCGTCGCCTTCCGCCGCGCCATGAAGCGGGCGGTGCAGTCGGCCATGCGGCTCGGCGCCGAGGGCATCCGGATCAACTGCTCGGGCCGGCTCGGCGGCGCCGAGATCGCGCGCATGGAGTGGTACCGCGAGGGCCGCGTGCCGCTGCACACGCTGCGCGCCGACGTCGATTACGGCACGGCGACCGCCTTCACGACCTACGGCACCTGCGGGGTCAAGGTGTGGATCTTCAAGGGCGAGATCATGGAGCACGACCCGATGGCGCAGGACAAGCGCATGGCCGAGAGCGAGACCGGGCGCCCGCGCCGCGATCTCGCGTGAGGGTGATGGAGCAAGAGCCATGCTGCAACCGACGCGCACGAAGTTCCGCAAGGCGCACAAAGGCCGCATCAAGGGCGTCGCCTCCAGCGCGACCGAGCTCAATTTCGGCCGATACGGCATCAAGGCGCTGGAGCCCGAGCGCATCACCGCGCGCCAGATCGAGGCGGCGCGCCGCGCGCTCACCCGCCACATGAAGCGGTCGGGGCGGGTGTGGATCCGGATGTACCCCGACGTTCCGGTGTCGAAGAAGCCGCTCGAAGTGCGCATGGGCTCAGGCAAGGGCGCGCCGGAGCTGTGGGTCACGCGCGTCAAGCCCGGGCGGGTCCTGTTCGAGGTCGACGGGGTTTCGGCGCAGATCGCGCGCGAGGCGCTGGCGCTGGCGGCTGCCAAGCTGCCGATCAAGACGCGCTTCGTCGAGCGCATCGCGGAGTAGCGGACATGGTCAAGGCGGATGATCTTCGCACGATGACGCTCGATCAGCTCGACGACGAGCTCATCAAGCTCAAGAAGGAGCAGTTCAACCTGCGCTTCCAGCGCGCGACCGGGCAGCTCGAGAACACCGCGCGGGTGCGCGCGGTTCGCCGCGACATTGCCCGCATCAAGACGGTCGCCCGCCACAAGCGCGCGCCGGCGCAGTCGAAGTAAGGAGCTGTTGATGCCGAAGCGCATGCTGCAAGGTACCGTGGTCAGCGACACGCCGGACAAGACGGTGGTGGTGCGCGTCGAGCGCCGCTTCACCCATCCCGTGCTCAAGAAGACGGTGCGCAAGACCAAGAAGTACTACGCCCACGACGAGGCCAACACGTATTCGGTCGGAGACATCGTGTGGATCGAGGAGCACCGCCCGCTGTCCAGGCTCAAGCGCTGGATGGTGGTGCGCGGCGAGAAGAAGGCGAAGTGATCGCGCCCTTTGCGCGAGTCGAAATGAAGCGAGGCGCCGCATGATCCAAATGCAGACCAACCTTGACGTGGCCGACAATTCCGGCGCGCGCCGCGTCATGTGCATCAAGGTGCTGGGCGGCTCGAAGCGCAAGTATGCCACCGTCGGCGACGTCATCGTGGTCTCGGTCAAGGAGGCGATCCCGCGCGGCCGCGTCAAGAAGGGCGACGTGATGAAGGCGGTGGTCGTGCGCGTGGCCAAGGACATAAGGCGGCCCGACGGCTCGATCATCCGTTTCGATCGCAACGCCGCCGTGCTGATCAACCCGCAGATGGAACCGGTCGGCACCCGCATTTTCGGGCCGGTGCCGCGCGAGCTGCGCGCCAAGAACCACATGAAGATCATCTCGCTCGCGCCGGAGGTGCTGTGATGGCGGCACGAATCCGCAAGGGCGACCGGGTCGTGGTGATCAGCGGGCGCGACAAGGGCCGCACCGGCGAGGTCATCGAGGTGAGGCCGGCGGAGGGACGCGCGCTCGTGCGCGGCGTCAACCTCGTCAAGCGCCATCAGCGGCAGACCGCGACGCTGGAGGGCGGCATCGTGTCGAAGGAGGCGCCGGTCCACCTGTCGAACCTCGCCTACGCCGATCCCAGGGACGGCAAGCCCACGCGCATCGGATTCAAGATCCTGTCGGGCGGCAAGAAGGTGCGGGTGGCCAAGCGATCGGGAGTGGAAATCGATGGCTGAGACGCAGACCGCACGGCTGCGGGCGCACTACGACGGCGTCGTCCGCCAGAAGCTGATGGAAGAGTTCAGCTACGGCAACAGGATGCAGGTGCCGGCGCTCGAAAAGGTCGTCATCAACATGGGCATTGGCGAGGCCGTCGCCGACCGCAAGAAGGTCGAGACGGCGGCGGCCGACCTTGCGCTGATCGCGGGCCAGAAGGCGGTGATCACCAGCGCGCGCAAGTCGATCGCCACCTTCAAGGTGCGCGAGGGCCAGGCTATCGGCTGCAAGGTCACGCTGCGCAAGACGCGCATGTACGAGTTCATCGATCGGCTGATCAACATCGCGCTGCCGCGCGTGCGCGACTTCCGCGGGCTCAACCCGAAGAGCTTCGACGGCCACGGCAACTACACGCTCGGCATCAAGGAGCACATCGTCTTCCCGGAGATCGACTACGACAAAGTGACCGATATCTGGGGCATGGACATCACCGTCTGCACCACCGCGCACACCGACGAGGAGGCGCGCGCGCTGCTGACGGCTTTCAACTTCCCGTTCCGGCAGTGAGAGGCACACGGCGCTCTCAGACGCGGAAACCCAGGAGTGGCGAATGGCGAAGAAGAGTTCGATCGAAAAGAACAACAGGCGGCGAAAGATGGCCAAGATCGTCGGCGGCCGGCGCGCGCGGCTGAAGGCGATCGTGCGTGACCGGACGAAGCCGATGGAGGAGCGCTTCGCCGCCACGCTCAAGCTTGCGCAGATGCCGCGCAATTCCTCGCCCACGCGCGTTCGCAACCGCTGCGATGTCACCGGCCGGCCGCGCGGCTATTACCGCAAGCTCAGGCTCTCCCGCATCGCGTTGCGCGAACTGGGCGGCAGGGGGTTGATCCCCGGCCTGGTGAAGTCGAGCTGGTGAGGGAAGTGACATGGTTGTGAACGATCCGATCGGCGATCTCATCGCGCGCATCCGCAACGCGCAGGCCCGCAGCAAGCCGACCGTCAGTTCGCCCGGCTCGAGCCTGCGCGCGCGGGTGCTCGATGTCCTCAAGAACGAAGGCTTCATCCGCGGCTATTCCAGCGTCGAGCGCAAGGACGGCCGCTCCGAGCTCGAGATCGAGCTGAAATACTTCGACGGCGAGCCGGTGATCCGCGAAATCGCGCGCGTGTCCAAGCCGGGCCGCCGGGTCTACGCATCGGTCAAAAACCTGCCCCGGATCAACAACGGCCTTGGCGTAGCGATCCTTTCGACCCCGAAGGGGGTGATGGCCGATCACGAGGCGCGCGAGGCCAACGTCGGCGGCGAAATCCTGTGCAGGGTGTTCTGAGGCGAGGGCGACATGTCGCGCATCGGCAAGAAGGCGGTCGCCGTTCCATCGGGCGTCACCGCGAACGTCGAGGGGCAGGTGGTGACGATGACGGGCCCGAAGGGGGCGCTGCAAGTCGCGCTGCCCGAGGAGGTGACGGTCAAGATGGAGGGCGGCACGGTCACGGTCGACCCGCGTTCGCAGACCAAGCGCGCGCGCGCGATGTGGGGCACCTCGCGCACGCTCGTCGCCAACCTGGTCACCGGCGTGACCAAGGGATTTGAGAGCAAGCTCGAGATCACCGGCGTCGGCTATCGCGCCGCGATCCAGGGCAGGAACCTGCGGATTGCGCTCGGCTACAGCCACGACGTCGTCTATCCGATCCCGGAAGGCATCGCGATCGCCACGCCCAAGCCGACCGAGATTGTGATCTCCGGCACCGACAAGCAGAAGGTCGGGCAGGTCGCCGCCGAGATCCGCGCGTTCCGCAAGCCGGAGCCGTACAAGGGCAAGGGCGTGAGGTACGCGGGCGAGTTCATCTTCCGCAAGGAAGGCAAGAAGAAGTAACGGGAGCTGGCGATGGCCACAGCGAACAAACGGGCGGAGCGCCGCAAGGGGCGTGTGCGCGGGGCGGTCAAGGCCGTCGGGGGCGATCGCGCGCGGCTGTCCGTCTTCCGCTCCTCCAAGCATATTTACGCCCAGGTCATCGACGATCGCAAAGGCGAGACGGTGGCCTCGGCCTGCTCGCTCGAAAAGGACATGCGCAGCAGCCTGAAGACGGGCGCCAACATCGAGGCGGCCAGGACGGTCGGCAAGCTCCTGGCCGAGCGCGCCGTCGCCAAGGGCGTCAACGAGGTGGTGTTCGACCGCGGCGGCTATCATTTTCACGGTCGCGTCAAGGCGCTCGCGGACGCCGCGCGCGAGGGCGGACTGAAATTCTAACGAGGGCGCAGCCCGAACAGGAACCAAGCGATGGCACGTACACCACGTGAACGCGAAAGGACCCGCGAGCGGGACGAGCGGGACAGCGAGTTCGTCGACAAGCTCGTCCACATCAATCGCGTCGCCAAGGTGGTCAAAGGCGGCCGCCGCTTCGGCTTCGCCGCGCTCGTGGTCGTCGGCGACCAGAAGGGTCGCGTCGGCTTCGGCCATGGCAAGGCGCGCGAGGTGCCGGAGGCGATCCGCAAGGCCACCGACGCCGCCAAGCGCAACCTCGTGCGCGTGCCCCTGCGCGAGGGCCGCACGCTGCACCACGACGTGGTCGGGCGCCACGGCGCCGGCAGGGTCTATCTGCGCGCGGCGCCGCCCGGCACCGGCATCATCGCCGGCGGCCCGATGCGCGCGGTGTTCGAGACCCTCGGCGTCCAGGACGTGGTCGCCAAGTCGGTCGGCTCGTCCAATCCCTACAACATGGTGCGTGCGACCTTCAGCGGGCTCAAGCACCTCGACAGCCCGCGCTCGGTGGCCGCGCGCCGCAACATCAAGGTCTCGGTGCTGCAGGCGCGCCGTCGCGACGTCGACGCCGACCAGCCAGCCAGCGAGTGAGCGCAAAACCATGGCGAACAGCACCAGGACCATCAAGGTCACGCAGATCGGCAGCCCGATCCGCCGGCACCACAGCCAGCGCACCACGCTGATCGGACTCAAACTCAACCGCATCGGCCGCGTCGCCGAGTTGCCGGATACCGCGGCGACCCGCGGCATGATCGCGAAGGTCCAGCATCTCGTGCGGGTGACGAAGACGTGAGGCGCCCGTCAGGGGCGACCGTCAGGTTGCCCGGCAAAGCTCGGTCCCAGGTCGTTCGGAGCGGCGGCATTCGCAGGGATCGGGAGACGAGGCCGTGTGGTAGGAAAGGACAGGGGCCATGAAGCTCAATCAGATCGCCGATCGGCCGGGCGCGCGCAGGAACCGCCGGCGGATCGGCCGCGGCATCGGCTCCGGCACCGGCAAGACCGGTGGCCGCGGCGGCAAGGGCCAGACCGCGCGCTCGGGCGTGCGAATCAAGGGATTCGAGGGCGGCCAGATGCCGCTGCACCGGCGGCTGCCCAAGCGCGGCTTCAGCAATCCGTTTGCCAAGCGGCTCAACGAAGTGAATCTCGGGCGCGTGCAGGCGGCGATCGACGCCGGCCGGCTGCGGCTTGAGGAAGGCGCCGAGGTCGATGTCGCCATGCTCGTCAACGCCGGCGTGCTGCGGCGCGCGCGCGACGGCGTGCGCCTGCTCGGCGACGGCAAGCTCACGGCCAAGGTCAACTTCGCGGTCTACGGGGTTTCGAAGTCGGCGCTCGCCGCCGTCGAGAAGGCGGGTGGCAGCGTCAAGCTGCTGGCGCCGCCGCGCCAGGAGCCGGGCGAACCGAAAGGCAAGAACGCCAGGCGGCTGCTGGCGGAGGCGCGCGGCGAGAAGCCGAAGGGCGGCGAACAGGCCAAGAGCGAGGGCGCCAAGGGCGCGAAGGCCGACAGGGCCGAGGCGAAGGCCGACCAGCCGAAGGCGGAGAAGGCCAAGGCCGAAAAGCCCAAGGGTGGATCGGCTGACAAGGCCACGCCGGCGAAAGGCAAAGAGCCGGCGGGCAAGAGCGACAAAAGGTCCAAGGCCGACAGGGGCGAGGGCGAGGGCTGATGCCTATATTGCCGGGGCGTCAAGGTGAGCCTTGACGCTCTGGCGGCGGGCGCGGATCGGAGTCGACGATGGTCTCGGCAGCGGAACAATTGGCGGCCAATCTCAACTTCTCGGCGCTCGCCAAGGCCGAGGAGCTGAAAACCCGCATCTGGTTCACGCTCGGCGCGCTGCTCGTCTATCGCGTGGGCACCTACATCCCGCTGCCCGGCATCGATCCCTCGGCGTGGGAGCAGATTTTCCGCACCCAGGCGGGCGGCATCCTCGGCATGTTCAACATGTTCGCGGGCGGCGGCATCAACCGCATGGCGATCTTCGCCCTCAACATCATGCCGTACATCTCGGCCTCCATCATCATCCAGTTGCTCACGACGGTGTCGCCGACGCTCGAGCAGCTCAAGAAGGAAGGCGAGCAGGGGCGCAAGGTCATCAACCAGTACACGCGCTATCTCACGGTGCTGCTGGCGGCGGTGCAGGCCTACGGCATCGCGATCGGGCTCGAGGGCGCCGGCCAGGTGGTCAGCGACCCCGGCTGGTTCTTCCGCATCTCGACCCTGATCACGCTC
>DATBWJ010000296.1:0-4723 GCA_036514935.1 Xanthobacteraceae bacterium | reverse complement strand
GCTCGCGGCCCTGGCATCGGCGGTTGCGAGCCGATATAGAGACGGCCCTACCCGCCACCGCCGCCCATGCCCAAGATCACTTTCATCGAATCCTCCGGCGCTGCGCGCACCGTGGATGCCGAACTCGGCTCCACGGTCATGGAGGCGGCGATCAAGAATGGCATTCCGGGCATCGTGGCCGAGTGCGGCGGCGCCTGCGCCTGCGCGACCTGCCACGTCTACGTCGAGGCGGCGTGGTGGGACAAGGTCGGCGAGCCGTCGCCCATGGAGGAGGACATGCTCGATTTCGGCTACGACGTGCGGCCGAACTCGCGGCTCTCCTGCCAGATCAAGGTGACCGACGCGCTCGACGGTCTCGTGGTGCGCACGCCCGAGCGGCAGGCGTGATCGGGGCGCCGCTGCACGGTCCAGCATTGGACTATTTTCGTGAATCGCCGACCGATTCCTGGCCGTGCTCTTTTGCGCCTGAGGGGTGACGAGCGCGATCCGGGTTTGTATATCCGGCGCGTCACCTGAAATCAGATTTTAGTCAAACATGCCAACAATCACCTTCATCGAACATGATGGCAGTGTTCACACCATCGATGCCGAGATTGGTGGGACCGTGATGGAGACCGCGATCAGGAACGGCGTCACGAGCATCGTCGCCGAATGCGGCGGCTCTTGCACCTGCTCGACCTGCCACGTCTATGTCGACGAAGCCTGGAAGGACAAGCTGCCGGCGGCCTCGCCCGAGGAGGAGGACCAGCTTGACTTTGCCTTTGAGTTGCGGCCGAACTCGCGTCTTTCCTGCCAGATCAAGGTGACCGAACAACTCGACGGCCTCGTGGTGCGCACGCCGCGCTATCAAGGACGATAGCGAGATTGAACTTGTCATCGCCGAGCTTGGCGCCATCGGCGCTCACTTAAGCCGCTCGGCACGGCCTTTCCCCCGTCATGCTCGGCGCAAGCAGCGCATGACTCGAAGTGAACGAGCCTGTTATTATTATACCGCTTGGTGAAGCCTTGAACCGCTCCAGTCCGATGCTCATAAACGCGCCGGACAAGATCATTCGTCACCGAGCGTTCCGCCGGGGCGGCTTGAGAGAAGGTAGACCGAATGCTTATGCATCATTCGAGCCTTAGCAATCGGGATTGCCGGGACAAGCCCGGCAACGACCAACGATGACGGAACCGATCAAGACCGACGCGCTGATCATCGGCGCCGGGCCGTGCGGCCTGTTTGCCGTGTTCCAGCTCGGCCTGCTCGACATGAAGGCGCACCTGGTCGACATACTCGGCAAGGTCGGCGGCCAGTGCGCCGAGCTATATCCCGAGAAGCCGATCTACGATATCCCCGCCATTCCGCGCATCACCGGCCACGGTCTGACCGAGGCGCTGATGGCGCAGATCAAGCCGTTCGGCGCCACCTTCCATCTCGGCGAGATGGTGGAGACGCTTGAGAAGATCGGCGATCCGCTGTTCCGCGCGCGCACCGACCAGGGCAAGGAGTTCGAGGCCAAGGTAGTCGTGATCGCGGCGGGCGGCGGCTCGTTCCAGCCCAAGCGGCCGCCGGTGCCCGGCATTGAGGCCTACGAAGGCACCTCGGTCGTCTACTCGGTGCGCCGGATGGACGCCTTCCGCGACAAGCGGCTGCTCATCGTGGGCGGCGGCGACTCCGCGCTCGACTGGACGCTCAGCCTGGCCCCCATCGCCCGGCGCCTGACGCTGGTCCACCGGCGCGACCAGTTCCGCGCGGCGCCCGACAGCGTCAACAAGATGAAGGCGCTGGTCGCGGCGGGAACGATCGATCTAAAACTCGGCCAGGTGGCCGCGCTCGAAGGCGAGGGCGGCCGGCTCCTCGCCGCCCACATCAAGCCCGACAAGGGCGAGCCCTATCGGATCGAATGCGACGCCATGCTGCCGTTCTTCGGCCTCACCATGAAGCTCGGGCCGGTCGCCGAATGGGGAGTGAGACTCGAAGGCGACCTCGTTGCGGTCGATACCGCCGCCTTCGAGAGCAACGTGCCCGGCATATTCGCCATCGGCGACATCAGCACCTACCCGGGCAAGGTCAAGCTGATCCTGTCGGGCTTCCACGAGGCCGCGCTGATGGCGCAGAAGGCCTATCGCTATGTCTATCCCGACAAGCGCCTGGTCTTCCAGTACACCACCTCCTCGACCAGCCTGCACAAGAAGCTGGGCGTGGCATAGTCACCGGCCAATCGTCGGGCGACGATGCGCGGGGGGCGCCAGCATCGCCCATGATACCCGGCTGGCCCGTGCGGGCACGTGGCCAGATCACGGCGCGAGCGCGGCGCTCTCGCGGTGAACGAGCCCGGCGGCGCGCAGGAGCGCGACGATGACGACGAAGGTTGCGACCCAGGCGAGCCGCGCGCCGTAGCGATCATGCGGGCCGGACACCGCTCCGCACACGAAGGCGTTGGCGAGCACCGCCAGCGCCACCGTCGCCGCCAGCATCGCGAGGTCCTCGCGCCGCCGCGGCAGGGTGGCGGCGAGCACGAACGTCAACAGCATCGACAGCAGCGCGATCGGCACTTGCAGGCGGTTGAGGGCGCCGATGTCGAGCTCGCCGCGCTGCTGGCGGGCCGCCCGCATCGCCGGCACCTCGGCCGGGATGAAGCGCTCCATGATGCCGTAGGTGTGCATGATCCCGTCGTGCACGCCTTCGCCGCTGGCCACCAGCGTGAGCTGTTTGAGCATCGCAGCAAGCGCGCTCGCGGCCTGCTGGCCGGGATACTCGACGAGACTGGCCAGCACGATCTTGCGCATCTCTTCGCCGAGGCCGGCGAAGCGGCCGAGATCATTGAACACGCCGTAGCCCCACAGGAACTCGTCGGCGCTCGCCGGCAGTTCCTTGCGATAGGGGCACAGCCTCAGGTTCGGATTGGGGCAATGATCGTCGAGATAGCGGCTCACGATGCCGTCCTGCAGCATGCGGCCGAAGGCGATGCCGTAGCCGCCCGGCGTCCAGGCGAGGCGGCCGGAGAGCGCGAAGTTGGCGGCAAGCAGCATCGCCGCCCCGCACGCGAGCGCGCCGGCGCCGCGCATCAGTCCGCCGAGCGGCACCAGCGCGCGCCCCGCCGCCAGCACGGCGGCGGCGAGCAGCGCAAACAGGACCACGAACGTCGCGCTGTGGGTGGCGGCGGAGAACGCGGTCAGCACGAACAGCGCGATCCGCTCCCACCGGCGCAGGTCGTCGGCACGCAGCACCAGGAGGTAGAAAGCCAGCACGCCGAGGCCGGCGAAAATGTCGGTCAAAAGGATACTGGTGAGCCAGGGCAGCGCGGTGAGGATCGCGAGGGCGGCGACGGTGGCAGGCAGCCGCGGCCGACCCGCCAGCCCGAACACGCGCAGGACGAGCGCGATGATCCACAGGGTGAGCACCGACTGAACCGCCACTTCCGGCCAGAAGCTCATGCCCTCGCCGACGTGCAGGAACAGGCCGAACACGGTCGAGCGGCTCGGCACCAGATAGCTTTCGTACCAGCGCGCGAGATAGCCGCCGGTGTCGTATTGCAGCAGCGGATAGCCGTTCCACAAGGCGGGCGCGAGCAGGACGAGCAGGGCTCCCGAGGCCAGCGCGACCCGCATGGCCTCCCCCCGCCAGACGCGCGCGACGGCGCGGCGGCGTTCAAGCGTTTGGCTGGTCATAGCCCCCCGGCGACCCGCTTCCCCCGCTGCAGTTTCGCTGCTGCGGCGTCCAGACGCAAGCGCGCCGGTGCCCGCCCGGCCGGCTATCGGCCCGGCAGCACCAAAAACTTCGGCGTCGCCGGCAGCCGCGCGCGCGACATCACGATCGACGGCGTCTCGGCGTACTCGACGGGATAGGTCTCGCGCACGCGCTCGAGGAAGCGGCTCAGCGTGGACATGCTGAAATAGTGCATCGGGATCATGAGCGGCGCCTTGAGCGCCTGCAGCACCTCGATCATGCCGTCGAGGTCCAGCGTGAAGCTGCCGTCGACCGGCACCAACACGACGTCGATGCGGCCGATCTCGGTGAGTTGCTGGGGCGTCAGCGTATGGTGCAGGTGGCCGAGATGAGCGATGCACAGGCTGCCCACCTCGAAGATGAAGATCGAGTTGCCGTGCCGCTCGGTCCCGCCGCCCCAGCCGCGGATGTTGGTGGCGACGCTGCGGACCCGCACGTCCTGGTAGGCCAGGTCGTGCGCAGCCGGGCCGCCGTCCTCGCGCCAGCCGCGCAGCACGTGCCTGATCCCCGCCTCGGGGCGATCGGTGTAGTGCGTCGTGTGCGCGCGGTTCATGGTGACGATGTCGGGCACGACCGGCGGCCTGACATAGTCGTTGTAGTCGGTCGCGATCCGCACGAGCTTTGGGCTCTCGATCAGGAACGTGGAATGGCCCAGGAAGGTGATGCGCACCTCGTCGAGCGCCAGCGCCGTCTTGCGGAACGCCGCCTGCATGAGGCGCGGGGTGTCCGCCGCGACCAGCCCGGGGCAGCTCTCGGGCGTGGCGGCATTCGGCGCCGGTTGCGCCGCGGACGGCGCGGCCGCGACAGCGAGGACGGCAACGGCCGCCAGCGAAGATGCAAACCGAGATATCATGACCGCGTTCCCGTCGTGCCCCAGCGCTCGCAGCATAGCGCAGGCGCGGGGCGGACAGGAACCCGGCCTTTCGGCGCAAAATGTGTTTGCAGCCGGCGGCTTCGCCTGTGTGATCGGCGCGCGTGAATTCTGATCCATCCATTCCGTCATGGCCGGGC
>DATBWJ010000295.1:0-2993 GCA_036514935.1 Xanthobacteraceae bacterium | reverse complement strand
CCGCGCGCACCGCCGGGGTGATCGCGGGCTTGCCGCTGGCCGAGGCGGCGTTTCGCCGGCTCGATGGAGAAATCGAGATCGCCGCGCACGCCCGCGACGGCGACCAGGTCGCCGCCAAGGCGCGCTTGATGACGGTTTTGGGTGACGCGCGCGCTATTCTTGGCGCCGAGCGCGTGGCGCTGAACTTCGTCGGCCATCTCTCGGGCATCGCCAGCGCCAGCGCCGAATTCGTGCGGCGCGTGTCGCATACCAAGGCGCGCGTGTGCTGCACCCGCAAGACCACACCGGGCCTGCGCGCGCTGGAGAAATATGCCGTGCGCTGCGGCGGCGGCTTCAACCATCGCTTCGGGCTCGACGACGCCATCCTCATCAAGGACAACCACATCGCCGTCGCCGGCGGCGTGCGCGCGGCGCTCGTCAGCGCGACGGCCATCGCCGGCCACCTTGTCAAGATCGAGATCGAGGTCGACACGCTCGACCAGCTCAAGGAGGTGCTGGATGCCGGGCTGGCGGACATTGCGCTGCTCGACAACCTGGACCCGCCGACGCTCAGAAAGGCGGTGCAGATGGCCGCCGGCCGGCTCGTGCTCGAAGCCTCGGGCGGCATCACGCTTAAAACCGCCGCCGCAGTGGCGGAGTCGGGCGTCGATTACCTGTCGTCGGGCGCGATCACCCATTCCTCGCCGCAGCTCGACGTGGGGCTCGACATCGAGGTGTGAGGCGGCTCACACCAGCGGCACCTGTCCTCCACTCGTCATGCTCCGCGAAAGCGGAGCATCCAGTTCCCCCAGGCGCCAGTGGATATACGACATCCGGGTAATCACCTCGTCATCACCGGGCCGCCGCGAAGCGGCGAGTCCCGGTGATCCCGATTGAGAAGGCAAGGCTTTGCCTGCTGAATCGAGATTGCCGGGACAAGCCCGGCAATGACGAGCTGATCATTCGGAAACAGTATTACTGGATCGTCCGCTGTCGCGGACGATGACGATGATGGGTGAATCATTCTGACCGCCGCTATCCACCCTCTCAAGGTTTCCTTCGTGCCCGCGTCGCGCTGCGTCTTGGCGGGTGAGCGGTTGAGTAGCGGAAACGCTATAGTTTCTCGGCCTCGACCGTGGCCGTCACCTCGCCCCAGCTCGGCGCCTCTTCGCCGGTGCCCCATTTGCGCGGCCGGTAGAACAGATGGACGCCGATGCGGTCCATCCTGCGCATGGTGCGCGCCCACCACGGCTGCACGTAATTGGCGTGATAGTGCGTGGCCTTGCCGACATCGCTGAGCCACAGCTTGCCGTCGAGCATCTCGCGCGCGATCTCTTTGGCGCGCTGCCAGGCGGCGGCTTCGCGCACGCGATCGGGAATGCCGTCGCAGGCGAAGGTGAACTGGCAGGCGAGACGGCGGTGGGCGTTCTGGTAGACGACGCCGCACACCTCGTTCGGATAAAAGCCCGAGAATACCCGGTTCATCACCACCTGCGCGACCGCGATCTGGCCGCGCAGGGGCTCCCCGCGCGCCTCGAAATAGACCGCCTCGGCAAGGCACTTTTCGGCCTTGGCGCGCGCCGTGCCGTCGAGGTTGAGCCGCTCGGCCGGGCTGCGTGGCCGCCGGCCCACCCCGGTGACCTCGCCCTTGCCGGCAATCGTCTGCCCACCGACCGAGTTCGACGGCTGCGCATGCGCCAGCGGTTTGAGGTCCGGATCGGCCGCCTCGGGCGACTCCAGGATCGGCGCCTCTCCCGGGGCCCAGGGCTCGATGCGCGCGAACCTCTCGCCCAGCGGCTGGGTTCCGAAATAGAGGCGCGCGGCGAGCGCCGCCGGGTTCTCGTCCTCTCCGAACGAGGGTGTGCCGGCATCGGAGCGCGCGTCCTCGGCATCCTCCGGGGTGACGGCCGGCATCTGCGGCTGCAATTCAAGCGAGAGCGAGGGGTCGTAGTCCAGATCGCGCGGGACTGCGGGAGCCGGCTCCAGCGCGCTCTGCTTGAGCGCTGCGTCATCCTCTTTCTCGTCCGGCACGTCCGGCTTTTCGTCCGACAGCGGCGCCGGAACGAGGCGATCGCCTTTGGCGGCCCGGTTGACGGCGGGGAAGACCCGCCTTGGCTCAGTCTCGATCGCGCCGAGGAATCCACGCGCTTGAATCGAACCGACGGCGGCCGGCTCGCGCGCATCGAGGCTCACGAGGCCATAACCGGCCGGCTGCGGGATCGCGCTGCCCAGCGGACGCGGAAAGCTGAATGTGGCGGCATGGATGGTGCCGAACGGGGAAGCGACGCGCTGGCGCCCGCGCTCGGCGCCGAACGGCTGGCGCGTCACCAGCGACACCAGGTCCTGATATCCGCCGGCGGTCGGCATCAAGACCACGAACGGAACGGCCAGCCCGATCGCCCACGCGTTCCTTCTCGGCCGACGTCGCATCCGCACGCCCAAACGCAACTCTTCACGCGGCAGACACGATCGCCCGCAATCATTAAATTTGCGGTGTGGCCGTTTGCCAACAATCAAGCATTCTGCCGGATTAACCTTGACGGCGCGTTAACCGCACCACGCGGCATCGGCCGCTGCGCAGGGGCGCCGGCTCACAGGACAGGCGCACGACGCCGCTACGGCGTCCCGAAATGCACCCCGACCCAGTTGCCGGCGAGGAACGCTGCCAGGCCGACGAAGCAACCCGTCACGAGCATGCGCTCCGGCACGATGGCCGGCACCGGCCGGCGCGCGACGAAGCGCACCACCAGCAGGCTGATGCCGACGGCGAGGAAGAATACGATCAGCGGATGGGCGAGCACATCCTCGCCGAACGGCCGGCGCTCGGCGTAAAGCCCGAAGGCGAAACCGCCGAGCGCCATGAGCCCGAACCACCACATGAGCACGCGCGGCGGGGCCGCCGGCCGCGCCGGCCGCCGATCGCTCACATTTTCACGCCCTGTTCAGCGAAGTACTTGAGCGCGCCTGGGTGCCAGGGGATCGGGGAGTTGTCCTTCACCTGGTACTTGTAGTCG
>DATBWJ010000294.1:0-5719 GCA_036514935.1 Xanthobacteraceae bacterium | reverse complement strand
AGTTGTTCGCCGATGTTCCCCCCGACGTGCGGTTCCCGCGCCTCGACCTGCCGGCGCCCTGTTCGGAGCTTCAGATCGAGCGCGAGATGCGCGCGCTCGCCGCCCGCAACGCGGCGCTCGACCCGGCGGCGTGCTTCCTCGGCGCCGGCACCTATCACCACTACCGGCCGGCGGTGGTCGATTACGTCCTCCAGCGCGGCGAGTTCTATTCCGCCTACACGCCCTATCAGCCGGAGGTCAGCCAGGGCGAGTTGCAGGCCATGTTCGAGTATCAAAGCATGGTCTGCCGCCTCACCGGCATGGAGGTCAGCAACTCAAGCCACTACGACGGCGCCACCGCGCTCGCGGAGGCCGTCCTGCTCGCCCTCAACGTCGCGCAGGGAAGGCGGCACAAGATTCTGCTGTCGCCGGCCGTCCACCCCCAGTACCGGGCGGTGATCCGGACCTATCTGCGCGGCACCCATGCCGCCGTCATTGCTGGCGAAGAGCCCGCCGATGCGGAACTCGACCACCTCGCCTCCCAGCTTGACGGCGAGACCGCCGCATTCGTGGTCCAGAGTCCGAACTTCTTCGGCCAGTGCGAGCCGCTCGACGGGCTTGCGGCGGCGGCGCACGCGGCCGGCGCCCTGCTGATCGTGGTGACCGACCCGATCTCGCTGGGTCTGTTCAAGCCGCCCGGCGCCTGCGGCGCCGACGTGGTGGTCGCCGACGGCCAGGCGCTGGGACTGCCGCCGTCGTTCGGCGGGCCGCACCTCGGCATTTTCGCCGCGCGCAGCGCGCATGTCCGCCGGCTGTCCGGCCATCTCGTGGGCGAGACGGTCGACGCCGACGGGCGGCGCGGCTACGTGCTCACGCTGGCCACGCGCGAGCAGCACATCCGGCGCGCCAAGGCGACGAGCAACATCTGCACCAATTCCGCGCTCGCCGCGCTCGGCGCGGCCGTTTACCTCGCCACCATGGGCCGCCATGGACTGAGGCACGTCGCCGAGCTGTGCTTCCACAAGAGCCATTATGCGGCGGCCGAGATCGCCAAGCTCGACGGCTTCGCCGTCAACCCGCAGGCGCCGGCCAAGCCGTTCTTCAAGGAGTTCGTGGTGCGGCTGCCGCGCGCGGTGGCCGAGGTCAACGCGCGGCTGTGGGAGGAGTTCGGCCTCATCGGCGGATACGACCTCGGCCACGACTACCCGCACCTCAGCGACCACATGCTGGTCGCGGTGACCGAGATCAACACGCGCGCCGCCATCGACGGTCTCGTCGCGGGGCTGCGCCGCATAGCGCAATGAGTGAAGGTCGAACGAGGGCACATGAGCGAGGCGACGATCCCTACACTTTATGAGTTAAGCGTGTCGGGCCGCCGCGGCGTCGACTTGCCGGCCGTCGACGTGCCCGAGGCGGCCTTGCCCGCCGGCCTGCGCGAGGATTGCGGCCTGCCGGAACTCGCGCAGCTCGACGTGGTGCGGCACTACCTCGCGCTGTCGCAACGCAATTTTGGCGTCGACACCGGCTTCTATCCGCTCGGCTCCTGCACCATGAAGTACAACCCCAAGGTCAATGAAGCGATCGCGCGACTGCCCGGCTTCGCCGACGCCCACCCGCTGCAACCGCTCGAAACGGTTCAAGGCTGCCTGGAACTGATGTTCCGCCTGCAGCAGTGGCTCGCCGAGATTGGCGGATTTGCCGGCGTCTCGCTGCAGCCCTCCGCCGGCGCGCATGGCGAGTTCACCGGCCTTCTGATGATCCGCGCCTACCACCGCGACCGCGGCGAGGCAACGCGCACGCGCATCCTCATTCCCGATTCGGCCCACGGCACCAACCCGGCCTCGACCACCATGGCCGGCTTCACCGCGGTCGAGCTTCCCTCCGACCAGCGCGGCAACATCGACCTCGAAGCGGTGCGGGTGGCCTGCGATGACACCGTCGCCGGCATCATGATGACCAATCCCAACACGCTCGGCCTGTTCGAGGAGCACATCGCGCAGGTCGTCAAGCTCGTGCACGGGTGCGGCGGGCTCGTCTACGGCGACGGCGCCAACATGAACGCGCTCGCCGGCGTCGCGCGCCCGGGCGACCTCGGCTTTGATGTCATGCACTATAATCTGCACAAGACTTTCGCCACGCCGCACGGCGGCGGCGGGCCCGGCTCCGGGCCGATCGGGGTCTCGGCCAGGCTCATCGACTTTCTGCCGGGGCCGGTGGTCGCGCGCGCCGACGGCGAGCCGGCCCGCTACGCGCTCGCCGCACCGAAGAAATCGATCGGCCAGGTCTCCTCCTTCTTCGGCAATTTCGGCATGTTCGTGCGCGCCTATGCCTACATCCGCCAGCACGGGGCCGCCGGCCTGCGCGCCAATTCCGAGCACGCGGTGCTCAACGCGAACTACCTGCGCGTCAAGCTGCGCGAGACGTTCCGGGTGCCGTTCGACCGCATGAACATGCACGAGTTCGTCTGCCAGGGCGCGATCGAAGGCACCAACGTGCGGGCGCTCGATGTAAGCAAGCGGCTGCTCGATTACGGCTTCCATCCGCCGACCAACTACTTTCCGCTGATCGTGCCGGAGGCGCTGATGATCGAGCCGACCGAGACCGAGAGCAAGCAGACGCTGGATGCCTTCGTGGCGGCGATGAAGGCGATCGCCGAGGAAGCGCGCCATGATCCAGCTCTGGTCAAGGGCGCCCCGCACCACACCCCCGTCAAGCGCCTGGACGAGGTCAAGGCCGCGCGCGAACTCGTGCTGACCGACCGCGCTCGGGCATCGCACGGCTCAGCGGGCGGCACGGATGGCTGAGCCGGCCGCACCCGCGCTCAGACGCACGCCGCTCCACGCCCTCCACCTCCGGCTCGGCGCGCGCATGGTGGGCTTCGCCGGCTACGAAATGCCGCTGCACTATCCCGCCGGCATCATCAAGGAACACCTCCACACGCGCGCCGCCGCCGGCCTGTTCGACGTCTCGCACATGGGCCAGATCGCGCTCTACCCGCGCTCCGGCCGTCTGGAGGACGCCGCGCGCGCGCTGGAGGCTCTCGTGCCTACCGACGTTCTCGCTCTGGCGGCGGGCCGCCAGCGCTACACCGTCTTCACCAACCAAGCCGGCGGCATCCTCGACGACATCATGGTGGCGAATCTCGGCGATCACCTGCGCCTCGTCGTCAATGCCGCCAGCAAGGAGGCCGACGAAGCGCACCTGCGCGCGCATCTTGCGGCCGACTGCCGGATCGAGCCGCTGGCGGTCCGCGCGCTGATCGCCGTGCAGGGACCGCAGGCGGAAGCGGCGTTGGCGACCTTTGCGCCCGAAATTTTGTCGATGCGCTTCATGGACGCGGGCGCGGTGCGGCTGTTCGGCGAGCCGTGCATCGTCTCGCGCTCGGGATATACCGGCGAAGACGGTTTTGAGATCAGCATCACGGGCGGCAAGGCGGAGGATTTTTGCAACGCGCTCCTCCGGCAGGCGGCGGTGGCGCCGGTCGGGCTCGGCGCGCGCGATAGCCTGCGGCTCGAGGCGGGCCTGTGCCTCTATGGCGCCGACCTCGACCCGACGACAACGCCGGTGGAGGCGGCGCTCGATTGGACGATCCCAAAAGCGCGCCGCGCCGGCGGAGCGCGCGCGGGCGGTTTTCCAGGCGCCGAGGTAATCCTTGCGCAGTTTGCCGCCGGCGCGAAGCGCAGGCGCGTCGGGCTGCGGCCGGAAGGCCGTGCTCCGGTGCGCGGCGGTGCGCCCCTTTATCGCGACGAGAGCGACCCGACGGCGGTCGGCACGGTCACCTCGGGAGGGTTCGGCGTCAGCCTGGGCGCGCCGGTCGCCATGGGCTATGTCCCGCGCGCGGATGCAAGCCCGGGGCGCCGGCTGTTCGCGGCGGTCCGCGGCAAGCGGCTGGCGGTGGGCGTGTGCGCGCTGCCATTCGTTGCCCTGCACTACAAACGCCCATGAGCGAGCGCATCATGAAGTTTACCAAGGACCACGAATGGCTGCGCCTGGACGGCGATGTCGCCACCGTCGGCATCACCCCCTACGCGCAGGACAAGCTCGGCGAGCTTGTCTATGTCGAGCTGCCGAGCGTGGGCGCCAGATTCGCACAGGGCGCCGCGGCGGCCACGGTGGAATCGGTCAAGGCGGTCTCGGAAGTTTACGCTCCGGTCGCTGGCGAGATCATCGCGGTCAACAACCTGCTCGTGGCGGAGCCCGCCCTGGTCAACGCGGCACCGACGCAGGAGGGCTGGCTGTTCAAGATGAGGATCGCCGATCCCGCCGAAATCGACAGCCTCCTGGACGAGGCGGCCTACAAGGCGATTCTGACGTGATCATCCCGCCGCAGGCGAGCGGCGAACGGGCGGGCTGAGCGCGATGTGCGAGATCATTGCCCTCGATCACGCCGAATTTGCGATCACGCCGTGGCATTGGCGCTTCGCGCACGAGCGGCGAGCCGAGATCGACGCGCATTTCGACGCGCGCCGCCAGCGCACGCCGAGCCTTTGGAACGGCCGCGTCCTCCTCCTGCACGAGTGGGCGCTTGCCGCACCCAGCATGCGCGGCGCCTTCTTCGAGACCGATTTCGCCAGCTTCATCGCCTGGCGCGACTGGGGATTCCCCGACCGCAGCGTGATGAACTGCTTCGCCATGGGCGCGCTGCGCTCCGCGGACGGCGCGTTCCTGCTCGGCGTCATGGGCGCGCACACCGCCAACGCCGGCCGCGTCTATTTTCCCGCCGGCACGCCCGATCCCGATGATATCGCCGGCGACGGCGTCGACCTTGCCGGCAACGTGCTGCGCGAGGTTGCCGAGGAGACCGGTTTGACCGCGCGCGAGCTTGCGGCGCAGCCGGGTTGGACCGCGGTCCTTGCCGGGGCGCGCCTTGCGCTCATGAAGGTGATGCAGGCGCACGAGGCGGCCGACGACCTGCGCGCGCGCATCCTGCGCCACCTTGCCCACGAGCCCGCCGAGCTTGCCGATGTCCGCATCGTGCGCCGGCGCGCCGACTTCGACCCGATGATGCCCGAGTTCGTGACCGCCTTTCTCGCCCGCGCGCTGCCGGCGTGAGGCCAGGGTCGTGAGCAGGGCGGGCACAATGAACACGGGGCGGTTCTCTGCGCCTATACCTTTTCGCCGCCGGCCGCGGCGCCCTTGCGTGGGAGGGGCGGTTTCCGCTACCAGATAGTCGGTGCCCGAGGTTCACGCGGTCTTTACCATTCTCCGCCACCTTGGCCGGCACGAGGGCAGCATGGCGATTCGCGGCCATTTCAGCGCGATCACGCGGGGAGCCAACCAGGCTCGGCCCGTTCCTGCCCTCATTCTTGGCGGTCTGCTGCTCCTTATTCGCCCCTGAGGGCCGGCTGGGCGTTTGCGCCTGGGCACTCAGGGGAGCTTTGGACGAACCCCAGAGCGCCCGCCGGGCGCATTCAGCGGACACAGCGCCGGTAGGCGCATTCGGCCAACGAAGGATCAGCATTCATGACCACCTCACCCAAGTCCGAGAAGGACCGCGTCCTCATTTTCGACACCTCCCTGCGTGACGGCGAGCAGTGCCCGGGCGCGACCATGACCCACGAGGAGAAGATCGAGGTCGCCGAGATCCTCGACAACATGGGCGTCGATATCATCGAGGCCGGCTTTCCGATCGCCTCCGAAGGCGACTTCGCCGCCGTGCAGGAGATCGCCAGGCGCAGCCGGCGCGCGGTGGTGTGCGGGCTTGCGCGCGCGGGCTCTAAGGACATCGACCGCTGCGCCG